>JBARUV010000228.1:0-2345 GCA_049645905.1 Sulfitobacter sp. | reverse complement strand
GCCGTGGCGCTTTTGACGACCCGGTGTTCCGGGACCGTTTTGCCCAAGCTGCGCTCGACGTTGAGGATCACGCCGCGCTCTACTCTCGATTTGCCGACCAACTCAAGCGTGGTGAGACGCTGGGTGCGGATGTCTCGATGCTCAAAATCTGGGTGACCGAGTGCTTTCAGCGCATCACCGAATTGATGATCGAAGCGGCGGGACCCGATGGCGGTACAATTGGCCCGCTTCAGGTCGGCAATGTGAATGTCGATGTCTTGTCGAGCTTCTACAAGGCCCGGCCCACAACGATCTACGGCGGATCGAACGAAATTCAACGCAACATCCTATCCAAGGCAGTGCTCGGATTGCCTGGCTGAACCCACACTAACATCGAAAAAAGGAAATGAAGTATGTCTGATCGTTATGCAAAATATGACAAGTTGAAGTTTGACTACCCGGAGGATCGCGTCCTGCGCATCACCTTCGACCGGCCAGAGTCGTTTAACTCTGTAGACGCCGAAACCCACACCCAGATGACGGATATGTGGATCGATATTGACCGCGACCCCGATATCAACTCGGTGATCGTGACGGGTGCTGGCAAGGCGTTTTCAGCGGGCGGCGATTTCAGCCTGATCGAAAAGATGATCGGGGATTCCCATGAGATCATGAAGACGTGGAAAGAGGCCAAGGATCTCGTCTACAACATCATCAACTGCAACAAGCCGATCATTTCCGCCATCAACGGTCCGGCAGCGGGCGCGGGTCTTGTCGTGGCTCTGCTTGCTGACATCTCGATTGCCGGTAAACGCGCGAAGATCGTTGACGGCCACCCGCGTCTGGGTGTTGCCGCCGGTGACGTTGCCGCGATCATCTGGCCGCTGCTGACCTCAATGGCGAAAGCGAAATACTACCTGATGACCTGCAAGCCGGTTTCTGGCGAAGAAGCGGAGCGCATCGGTCTGGTATCAATGTGTGTCGAGGACGACGAATTGCAGCAGATCGCGCTTGATACGGCTGTCGAACTGTCGAAAGGTTCGCAAAGCGCCATCCGCTGGACCAAGTATTCGCTGAACAACTGGCTGCGCCAGGCGGGCCCGATCTTCGACGCATCTACCGCGCTGGAGATGCTCGGCTTCATGGGCGAGGACGTCAAGGAAGGTGTGCTGTCGCACCGCGAAAAACGCGCACCAAACTTCCGCAAAGACTGCCCGCTCTAAGCTACGCAGTGTGAAGGAGGCATAGACATGTCCGCAAGTATCTATAACGACATCGCGCAAGCCTATGCTGCAGCGGCCGAAAAGGCACCGGGGTTGAAAACCCGGTTTGCAGCTGCCGGATTCGATCCGGCAGCTGTGACATCTTTGGCGGACCTGACGCGTCTGCCGGTGATGAAAAAAGAAGAATTGCTTAAGATCCAGCGTGAAAACCCGCCCTTTGGTGGGTTCCTCGCCGCTGATCTGAAGGACGTTGGGCGGATCTACGTATCGCCCGGCCCGATTTTTGAACCGGCGCTTTCGGGCGGCGGTGGCCACGGTCTGGACCGTCTGTTCGTGTCGGCAGGTGTGGGCGCTGGGGACGTCATCCTGAACACGTGGATGTATCATCTTGTGCCAGCGGGCCTGTTGTTCGACGAAGCGGCACAGACCGCGGGCGCGACCGTCATCCCCGGCGGCGTAGGCAATACCGAGCTTCAGGCACAGATCATCGTTGAAACCGGCGTGACCTCGATTTGCGCCTCGACAGCCTTTTTCCTGACATTGGCGGACAAGGTGATCGAAACATATGGCCGCGACGCCTGGAAGGTGAAAACCGCATTTCTTGGTGGCGAGATGGGCGATTGGATGGCCAAGCGCCGTCGGATCGAGGCAGACTATGGCGTTTCGACATGGGCCGCTTATGCCACTGCCGATCTGGGCCTTGTTGGCTATGAAGATGGCGGCGAGGGTTATGTGGTTCACGCTGACCGCGTGGTGCAAATCTGCGATCCGCTCAGCGGTGAACAGGTCTCTCAAGGCGAGCCCGGTGAAGTTGTGGTGACAGCACGCGACGCGACGTGGCCGATGATCCGGTTTGGTACCGGCGACAGCGCCTTTGCGCTCGAAAGCAACGAGGACGGCAGCGTCAGCCGCATTTCCGCGTTGCAGGGCCGGGTCGGTGCTGCGGTGAAAGTACGCGAGATATTTGTTTATCCTCGCGTAATCGAAGAAGTTGTTATCGCGACACCGGGTGCCAAGGCTGCGCAGGCTGTGGTGACACGCGAAAACGATCGCGACATGATCCGAATCTCGCTAGAGCTGGAAGACGATGCAGACGCATCCGCCGCCGAGACTGCAGCCGCCGAGGCCTTTAAACTGCATTCA
>JBARUV010000227.1:0-17659 GCA_049645905.1 Sulfitobacter sp. | reverse complement strand
TCCACCACGTTGTCGTGGTTGAGAAAATGCTGATAGGCGAGCTCCGGGTCTTTGAGAAAGCGCAGGGCGATATAGCCTGAAAGCCACTCCAGATCCGCATAATCCGAACCGGAGGTCAAAAAATGTTGCGATGCCATCGCATAGGCGCGCTTGGGGTCACCAGAGCGCATTTCGCCCCGTGCCAGCGCCCGCCTGCGATTGCTCCATGCCGAGGGCTGGCCGAGCGCCTCAATTGAAGCGGAGCGTTCAAGCAGCAGGGTTTTGGCGTCCCCAACAAGATTTTTGCGGATCCGCCATTCAAAGCGGTCATGTGCCAGTCCGGCGTCGCCTGCAACACTGGCGGGCAGGGCGGCGATCAATGTATTAACATCGCCCGCGCGGTTCTGCAGCGCGATGCGTGTCTCTGCTAATGCGATTTGAACCTTGTCGACCAGATCAAACATCTGGCGCGCCTCGTTTTGTTCCCTCTGCCACAGCATTTCGTCCAGCCGTGCCGCGTGGTGCGGTTTCAACAGACCCTCATAGGCGGACAGGAACAAAGCTTGCGACGTGGCGTTCATCGGCATGGTGCGCCATGCAAGGACGACATTGGCTTCGGCATCACCGATATCGCCTGCGCGGGTCAGGGCAGCCGCATTGGCAAGCACGCCGCGCGGCGTCTGTGGCGGCATTTCGGTAAAAAACGCGAGAATTTCATTGTCAGTCTGGTCAATCACCAATGGCTCTGCGCGTTTGCGCAGATATTCTTCGCCGGGCCAGTCGGTACGGCGGTCCAGAAACGCGCGGACGTCGGCATACTCTCCCCCGCCATTGCGCAGGCGCATCCATTCGATGATGTCTGACGCAACCTCACCGTCACGTGCGGCAATCTGTGCAGCATTGTCCCAGTTGCCCGCGCGCACGGCATCCATGGCCCATGCCAATGGACGCGGGCGTTGGGCGTCGGCGGGCAACGCCAGTGCGAAAATGACAAGCAGGGCGGTCAGAATCCGTGTCATAGCTTGCAATTCCTGCTTCTGAGCGGCTAGAGCCTTGCAACATATGCCACTGAGCGGGGACTTCAATCGGTCCCTGATCAAGAAGGCGTCAACCGTCGGGCATCTGCCCGCCAGCACAACAAAAGGAGCGTGCACATGTTTACAGGTTCTATGCCTGCCCTCGTCACGCCGTTTCAGGACGGTGAGCTGGATCTGGTGGCGCTGAAAAAACTCGTGGAATGGCACATTGCCGAAGGGTCCAACGGATTGGTGCCTGTGGGTACGACGGGCGAATCGCCCACGCTGACCCACCGTGAACATGAACTGGTCGTCGAGGAAGTGGTCAAAGCCGCTGCCGGGCGTATTCCGGTTATTGCCGGTGCAGGGTCCAATAACACTGTAGAAAGCATCCGTCTGGCCCGGCATGCTGAAAAAGTCGGCGCCGATGCTATTCTGGTCGTCACGCCCTATTACAACAAACCCACCCAAGGCGGGCTGATCGCCCATTTCACCGCGATCCACGAAGCCTGCGGATTGCCCATCATCATCTACAACATTCCGCCGCGTTCGGTGATTGACATGACGCCGGCAACGATGGGTGAATTGGCTAAATTGCCACGGGTTGTCGGTGTCAAAGACGCGACAGCCGATCTGGCGCGGGTAAGCATGCAGCGCATCACCTGTGGCAAGGATTTCATCCAGTTGTCCGGCGAAGACCCGACCGCCCACGGCTTTAACGCGCAAGGTGGTGTCGGCTGCATTTCGGTTACGGCGAATGTAGCACCTGCGCTTTTGTCCAAGATGCAGGCGGCCTGCCTTGCGGGTGACTATGCAAAGGCACTGGAAATCCAGGACCGTCTGATGCCGCTGCACAAGGCGATCTTTACCGAGCCCGGACTGGTGGGCGTGAAATACGCGATGTCCAGGCTCGGCCTGTGTTCCGAAGAGGTACGGTTGCCACACGTGGGTTTGACGGACGGCACCAAACCGTTGGTCGAAGACGGCATGCGCTTTGCTGGTCTGATGAATTAATCAGCCGAGGTGGGCCGCGGGCCCACCTTACGCCGTGATGTTCCGGATTTGGGGTTGCAGCAGGGTAGGCCTCTGGCCCACCCTGCCTTTGATGTAACTTCGGAGGCTGTCATGAACATTCTGCCAACCATCGCCGCAAGCAAAGACGAACTCGAATCGATCTTTCGCGATCTGCACGCCCATCCCGAAATCGGATTTACCGAAGTGCGCACTAGCGGCATCGTCGCGGGCAAGCTGCGTGAATACGGCGTGGACGAAGTGCACACGGGTTTGGGCAAGACCGGCGTGGTCGCGCTGATCCGGGGCAAAGGGCAGGGCAACCGCCGCGTGGGATTGCGCGCGGATATGGATGCACTGCCGATCCAGGAGGCGACGGGGCTCGATTATGCCTCGACGAACCCCGGTGTGATGCACGCCTGCGGGCATGATAGCCATACCACAATGCTGTTGGGGGCGGCCAAACATCTGGCCGCAACCCGTGATTTCGACGGCACAGCAGTGATCGTCTTTCAGCCCGCAGAAGAAGGTCTGGGCGGTGCGCGCCAGATGCTGGCGGACGGGCTGTTTGACAAATTTCCCTGTGACGAAATATTCGGCATGCACAATTCGCCCAATGGCAAACCGGGCAAGGTGGGTATCTGCAAAGGGCCAGCCATGGCGGGGGCCGCGTTCTTTGATATCGGCATCAAGGGGCGGGGCAGCCACGCGGCGCGGCCTAGTGACAGCAAGGACGCGCTGATCATCGCGGCGTCGCTTGCAAGCGAGTTACAAACCATCCTCAGCCGCAATATCCCCGCGCAAGAGGTCGTCGTGCTGTCAGTCACGCAACTGCACGCAGGCGCGGCGTATAACGTAGTCCCTGAAACCGCGACGCTGGCTGGGACAATCAGGTATTTCAGTGATGATATGTATGCGCTGGCCGCAAAACGCGCGCAGGCGATCTGTGACGGAATGGCGGTGATGCACGATGTCGAGATCACGCTCGATCTGCGCAACGTCTTTGACGTGCTGATCAATGATGAGGAATTGTCCGACGTCTATATGCAGGCGGCCGGAGATATTGTGGGCGTCGAAAACCTCGACGCGAATACTTCGCCGGTAACGGGGTCGGAGGATTTTGCCGATATGCTGCGCGTGATCCCCGGCGCTTACTGCACCGTTGGGCATGCGGGCACGATGCCGCTGCACAACCCGGAATATCAGCTTGATCCGTCGATCCTTCCGGTTGGGGCGTCGATCATGGCGCGGGTGATTGAGAAACGTCTGCCGTTGGCTGTGTGACGAAAGGTGGTCGTTGCAGCCGTGCTCACCGCTTGCCGTAGTACAAACCCACGACATGCTCGGCTTGGGCAAAGAACAGCCAGCGCGCGATGAGCACACCTGCAATATGCGCCAGCACTGCGATCAGGGCAAAGAAGTGGTTGAACGGCAATAGCAACAGTATGACCGGCAGCGCGACCATCAGAACCATCGAGATGATGCGCAGCTTTTGCGCGTGTTTGCGGCCCACAACATGCACGAATTCACGCAGCAGATAGTTAGTACCAGTGTGCGGTGGTTCAAATGCGCGCACTGTTCCGATACCGCCCAATTGGGTTGCACTGGCCATATCTGTGCCTGACTCTGCCAGACGTGTGTCTCCGATCATCCACGTGGCAAACTGGATGATCCCTGCAACAATCAACAGCACAATCGCCGCGATGATCTGGCCTGCCAGCAGCGCACCGCCGGCAAGACTAAGCGAGATGAAATTTGCTGGTGTGAGCAGCGGTTGGTTCCAGCGCGGTATTGTCTTGAGCTGGGTATAGATCATTGAGGTCGTAAAAACCGTGAATAGCGAAAATAACGCACCCGGAATGCCCAGAACCAGCCATTGTTTATCGAAAAATACCAGACCAGCGCCATAAAGAGCCATCAGAATAAGGGCGGTAACGGCACAAATCCCCTCACGCGATAACCAGCTTGTGCGCCATTGCCTGAACGCTTTGATCGCCCGTTCAGGGTGGCCAAGGTGAAAGGTCGACGCCAACAGCCCACCGACCGCCATCACATAGGCGATCACAAAAAAGGCAAACGCGCTCCACCCTGTAACGTCAGGAAAGCCAAGTCCCAGCCAGATCAGCAGGCCAAAACCCAGACCCGAAAAAGTAGTGAAGATGATTACGGACGGAGCAGGATGCATCAGAGTTTCTCCAGCGCTTTGTCGAGCCAGCCAAGGAAACCTTTGGGTTCATTGATCACCGGTTCGAGAAACGGGGCGAGCACGTCGAATTCCGGGCCGGATTCGGGCAGTGTGTCCTTGGGGCGTGGCGGCAGGTATTTGTTCACTGGTTTGGTGCCCTGCTCGGGCATCAGATCCACACCGCCACGTTCGGCAACCAACTGGCTGACATCACTATCGGGATCACCCAGATCACCAAAGTGGCGTGCGCCTGCGGGGCAGGTGCGCACGCAAGAGGGTACGCGGTCCACCTCCGGCAAGTTCTCGTTATAGATACGGTCCACGCAGAGGGTGCATTTCTTCATCACCTTCTCTTCCTGGTCCATTTCCCGCGCGCCATAAGGGCATGCCCAAGCACACAGACCGCAACCGATACAGTCACTCTCATTGACCAGAACGATACCATCCTCAACCCGCTTATAACTGGCACCGGTCGGGCAAACCGTCACGCAGGGGGCGTCCTCACAGTGCAGACAGGATTTGGGAAAGTGGATAAGTTGCGCGGCACCCTGTTCCGGCTGCACCTCGTAAGAATGCACCCGATTCAGGAATGTGCCTGACGGGTTGGCGCCATAGGCGTCCTGATCCGACAAAGGCGCGCCGTAGTTTTCGGTGTTCCAGCCTTTGCAGGAGATCACGCAGGCATGACAGCCCACGCAGGTATCCAGATCGATGACAAGGCCGAGCTTTTTCTCGGTGCTTTGAGGTAGTGTCGTCATTTGCCGACCTTCCATGCAATGTCTTTTGGGCCCTGACCAACGGGCGATTTGATCGGAGGATATTCGGGCCGTGATTCCCTGGGTGCACTGGTTTTTTCGATCCGCACCTTAAGGTCGAACCACGCAGCTTGCCCCGTAATCGGGTCCGAATTTGCCCAACGCATGCCATCACCCTTTGGCGGCAGCAGCTCATGGATGAGGTGGTTTAACAAAAACCCTTTGGTCGCCTCCGGAGCGTCCCTGTCCAGCGCCCATGTACCCTTGCGTTTGCCGATGGCGTTCCACGTCCAGATGGTATTTTCATTCAGCGCCGCCATTTCCATAACGGGCACCGTGATCTCACCGTGGGGAGAGGAAATGCGCGCCCAATCGCCATCTGCCAAATCATGCTCGCGCATCAGTTTGGTCGGCAGATACATCGGATTGCGCCCATGCAACTGGCGCAGCCATGCATTCTGTGAGCCCCAAGAATGATACATTGCCATCGGCCGCTGCGTGAGGGCATGGACCCCAAACCCTTCGTTCCCCTGTTGATCGGTGTCGTACCAGATCGGCAGGGGGGACATTGTCGCCTTTATCCGTTCCCGCAGGTGGTCTGGCGGCTGGCGCTTTCCGTGGCCTTCGGCGGCCAGCTGGAATTTGCGCATTGGTTCTACATAAAGAGAGAACAGAAAGGGTTGCGGGCTGTCGAACAGTCCCATTTCGACCGCCCATTTCTGGTAGGCCATGTTCCACGGTTTGTAGTAGTTGGCCCCGTCCGGAATATGCTCGACAAAGAAACCGCCGTTCTTGATGTAGCTGTCGATTTGCCCGCCGTTCGGTGCTCCGCGCCCTGATTGCAGTCCCTTTTCGCCCATGCGCCAACCCGCCAACGGACCGATACCGGGACGGCGTTCATGATTGACGATGTAATCCGCATAATCAGCGTATTTCTGGCTGCCGTCCTCGTTCACAAAGCCGGGCAAGCCCAGTTTGGCGCCCAGATCACACAACGCGGACTGAAAGCCTTTGACGTCGCGGTCAGGTTCGACGACCGGCCAGCGGATCGCATCAGCGACAGCATCGGCCTCGCAGATCGGGCGATCCAGCAACGAGATACAGTCATGGCGTTCAAGGTATGTCGTATCGGGCAGGATCAGGTCGGAATAGGCAACCATTTCAGAAGAATATGCATCGGAATAGATGATGTGCGGGATCACATACTCGCCGTTTTCATCCTTGTCCGTCAGCATTTCCATAACGCCACCGGAATTCATCGACGAATTCCACGACATGTTCGCCATATACATGAACAACGTGTCGATCTTGTAAGGATCCCCCGCGTGGGCGTTTGAAATAACCATATGCATCAGCCCGTGGCTGGACATCGGGTTTTCCCAGGTGAACGCCTTGTCGATCCGGGCGGGGCTGCCGTCTTCTTTCAGCGCGAGGTCATCCGGGCCATGCACAAACCCCAGATGCGGGCCATTCAGCGGGCCACCGGGCGTCATGCCCGTATGCGGCTTTGGATGTGCTGTTGCGGGCTTGGGGTAGGGTGGTTTGAAACGAAAGCCACCGGGCACTTCGACAGTGCCAAGAATGATCTGAAGCGTATGCAACGCGCGGCAGGTCTGGAACCCGTTTGCATGTGCGGAAATTCCGCGCATCGCGTGGAAGGAGACTGGACGCCCGATCATTTTCGCATGCTTTTCGCCGCGGAAATCGGTCCATGGGTGATCAAGTTCGAAGGCTTCGTCAAAGGCCACACGCGCCAGTTCGGCGGCAATGGTGCGGATGCGTTTTGCAGAGATACCACATCGGTCAGCCACGGCTTCGGGTGCATAGTCGTCCGACAGATACATGTCCGCCATCTTGTGAAACACAGGCCGGTGCGTGACGCCCTTGGCGCGATGCGTGCCGGCAAGGTCGGGCTTCACACCGGGTTTGTCAAATGCGGTCAGCTTGCCGGTGACGCGATCCAGAACCAGTTGTTTGCCGTTTTCATCCCGCAGATACAGACCGAATTCCGCGCTTTTCTCATCGCAGTTCACCAGTACCGGCGCGTCGGTATATTGTGCGAGGTAGTGCAGGTCGATCTTGCCCGCTTTCATCAGGCAATGGACCAACGACAGGATAAACAGCCCGTCCGTGCCCGGCGTGATTCCGACCCAGTCATCGGCAACCGCGTTATAGCCGGTGCGGATCGGGTTAACCCCAATCACCCGCGCGCCGCGCGCCTTGATCTTGCCCAGACCCATCTTGATGGGGTTGGAGTCGTGATCTTCGGCCACACCGAACAGCATGAACAGCTTGGTGTGATCCCAATCGGGCTGGCCGAATTCCCAGAACGCGCCGCCCATCGTATAAATCCCGGCTGCCGCCATGTTGACAGAACAGAAGCCGCCATGGGCCGCATAATTGGGCGTGCCAAAGGATTGCGCCCAGAGTGACGTAAACGACTGCGACTGATCGCGCCCCGTAAAAAACGCCAGCTTTTCCGGGTTCTCCTTGCGAATAGGTTCGAGCCAATCCGCAGCGATCTGATACGCTTCGTCCCAGCTGATTTCTTCAAACTCTCCAGACCCGCGCGGACCGACGCGTTTCAGCGGCGCGCGCAGACGCGAAGGCGCATTGTGCTGCATGATGCCGGCACTGCCCTTGGCGCAGAGCACACCCTTGTTGACCGGATGATCGCGGTTGCCTTCGATATAGGCGACCTTCAGATCACCCAGCGGGTCCTTTTTCATGTGCACATTGATGCCGCAGCGGCAGGCACACATGTAACAGGTCGTTTTGCGGATCTCGTCCGAAACCTTGGGTGAAAGATCGATCACGGGTTGGTCTTTTGGCATTACGCAGCTCCGTTGATAAGGGCGAGGGCGTCTGTGGCGATCTGGCGTTCTTCGTCCGTCTTGACCACATGCACGGGGACATCTCCGAACAGGGCAAGATGGGACATGATCCGGTCGCGAATCTCGGCTGAATTCTCACCGATCCCGGCGGTAAAGGCGACCGCGTCAAGCCCGCCCATGGCGACCACGGCGCTGCCCGCATGACGTGCGGCCCAATAGCAGAAATGGTCGACTGCAAAGCGTGCCGCGTCCGTGTCGGCAGCCAGAAGCAGGCGCATGTCGTTGCTGCCGCCCAGCCCTTTCAGGCCACTGTCGTTGTTCAGAAGATCTGCCGCCCCTTCGGTCCCGTACATTTCTGCGAGGCGCAGGACGGCCATACCATCAATCGCCCCTGAACGGGTACACATCGTCAGGCCATCCAGCGGGGAATAGCCCATAGAAGTGGCGACTGATTTACCGTCCCGGATCGCGCAAAGCGATGCGCCGGAGCCAAGATGGAATGCCAGCAGACGTGAGGGCAATTCAGTGCCGAACTGCGTGACGATCCACGCATAGCTCAACCCGTGGAACCCGTAGCGACGGATGCCCGCCGCGCGTGGTTCTTTAGGTAAGGCATAGGTTGTTGCTACCTCGGGCTGGCTGGCGTGGAATGCGGTGCCGAAACTTGCATATTGCGGCAAACCCGGGGCGAGGGTTTGGAGTGCGCGAATACCGGCGAGGTTCTTGGGGTTGTGCAGCGGCGCCAGTGGCGTGGCGGCCTCGATCCCTTCAATGACCAGATCTGTTATGGCGCAAGGGTCAACCAGCGTCGTGCCGCCATGCACAACGCGGTGGGCGGCAGCACTCAGTTGGTCTAAGCTGACGCCCTGAAGTGTCAGGCTGTTCAGGATCGCTGTCAGCGCGGCGTCATGATCGGGGGCGGCGATGTCGCGGTCGTCTTTGCCCAGCTTAAGATGTGCCAAGACACCACCAATGCCGCTGACCTGCCCGGCCATCACCTGTTTCAGATCCCGCTGAAATAGCGCGACCTTGATCGAGGAGGAGCCGGCGTTAACGACCAGAATCATGAGGCGGCCATTATTGCCCCAAGGGCAATCGAGGACATACGTGCGGCGGGTGGATCGGCGCGCGACGTGAGCAGGATCGGTACTTTTGCACCCATCACGATGCCGCCTGCACAGCCGCCAGCGAGGTATACGAAGGATTTGAACAAACCGTTGCCGGACACAATATCCGGTACGATGATCGCGTCTGCCCGGCCTGCAACGGGGTCATCGGTCAGTTTCTTGGTGGCCACGGCCGTGGGTGACATGATCAAGTCGAACGCCAAAGGTCCGGAAAAATCGGCATCCTTGATATTTTCCACGGCCCAGTTGCGCAAGTCGCGCCCTTCTATCGAAGACGGCACGCTTTCTATCGGGGATTCGGTTGCGGACAGAAACGCGACTTTTGGTCGGAGATTGCCCAAGCGATGCAGCAGGTTAACGACCTGCACCGTGGCGTCCTTGCGGGTTTCAAGGTTTGGATGCACATTTACGGCGCCATCAGAAATGGTGATTGATCCCGTGCCATCCGGTGTCGTGATGTGAAAAATGTGCACGAACCGATTGCCTGTCCGCAAGCCCGCATCACGAGCAACAGCCGCGCGCATAAAGGCGTCGGTGTGCAACTGCCCTTTCATCAACACGTCCGCGCGCCCCTCGCCGCAGGCCTTGGCGGCCGCCATTCCGCCTGCCTCTTCGCCAACCGCTTCGATAATTTCAAATCCGGAAATGTCCCACTCCAGCTTGGCTGCCTCGGCCTTGATCGCCGCACGCTCGCCGGTGAACAGCGGAACTATCATGTCGGCCTGCGTCGCCTCTTTGGCGGCGAGCATAGGAAGGGGCGCACCGGCGCAGGCGATGGCAACGCGCGGCGACGGGGCTTTTTGTGCCATAGCGATGATGTGTTGCGGTGCTGCCGCGACTGTGTCTGACAGAAAGGACTGGGACAAGAATGAACCTCTTATGAAATTGAAAAGGGCGGAGAAATCTCCGCCCTCATCCTGACAGTCTTAAACGACCTGCTGCTGCATGTCAGCCGCGCTGATGCCTGCAACGGCAACCGGCTTTTTCATTGCATCGCGCCGGAAGGGATCGCCGAGTTCCTGATTGATCATGGCTTCGATCAAAGTGGTGATGCCATTTTCCATCTGGTCCTTGATCGCCTGTGTCAGTGCGGCTGTGAGTTCGTCCTGCGTGCGTGCAACGACGCCTTTCAGCCCACATGCGGTCGCGATTCCAGCATAGGATACATCCTCGTCCAGTTCGGTGCCGACAAAGTTGTCATCGAACCAAAGTGTCGAGTTCCGCTTTTCCGCGCCCCACTGGTAGTTGCGGAACACGATCTGGGTGATCGCAGGCCAGTCGCCACGACCAATCGCTGTCAACTCGTTGACGGAGATACCAAACGCACCGTCACCAGCGAAACCAACAACAGGCACATCCGGCTTGCCGATTTTTGCGCCAACGATCGAAGGCAGACCGTACCCGCAAGGGCCGAACAGGCCGGGGGCCAGGTACTTACGGCTCTCGTTGAACGATGGATAGGCGTTGCCGATGGCGCAGTTGTTGCCGATGTCCGAGGAAATGATTGCCTCGACCGGCAGCGCGGCCTGAATCGCGCGCCATGCCATGCGCGGCGCCATCCAGTCAGGCTTGGCCTTGCGCGCGCGCACGTTCCAGTCGGTGCCGGGATCGTCTTGTTCCTCGGTCATGGACGTCAGCTCCTGCGCCCAGGCCGATTTGGTCTGTGCGATCAGGTCTTTGCGTGCCTTGCGGCCCGCATCGCCCGCATCATCAGCAAGCTTGGCAGAGATCGAGGTTGCCACTTTGGCCGCGTCACCAACGATCCCCACGGTGACCTTTTTGGTCAGGCCAATACGATCGGGGTTGATGTCGACCTGAATAATCTTTGCGTCCGTGGGCCAGTAATCAATACCATAGCCGGGCAGAGTGGAAAACGGGTTGAGGCGTGTGCCAAGGCACAGGACGACGTCGGCTTTGGAGATCAGCTCCATCCCTGCTTTCGACCCGTTGTACCCAAGGGGACCGGCAAACAGGGGGTGGTTGCCGGGGAAGGCATCGTTGTGCTGATATCCCACGCAAACCGGCGCATCGAGGGTTTCGGCCAACACGCGCGAGGCTTCGATGCCGCCCTTGGACAGAACCGCGCCGGCGCCGTTCAGGATCACGGGGAATTTCGCGTTGCTCAGCATTTCCGCTGCATTTGCCACGGCAGTTTCACCGCCTTGTGGCAGTTCGAAATCGACGATCACAGGCAGTTCGATGTCGATCACCTGCGTCCAGAAATCGCGCGGGACGTTAATCTGTGCCGGACCGGAGGCACGCTTGGCCTGCATGATCACGCGGTTCAGGGTTTCTGCGATACGCGTCGGGTCGCGGACTTCTTCCTGATAGGCGACACAATCCGCGAACAGGTTCATCTGCTCCATTTCCTGAAAACCGCCCTGACCGATTGTCTTGTTTGCGGCCTGCGGTGTGACCAGCAGAACCGGCGTGTGGTTCCAGTAAGCTGTTTTCACGGCGGTCACAAAGTTGGTGATACCGGGACCGTTCTGCGCAATCATCATACACATCTTGCCGGTGGCGCGGGTGAATCCGTCTGCCATCATGCCGCCGGACGTTTCATGCGCACAGTCCCAGAATTTGATGCCTGCGTCGGGGAAAATGTCGGAGATCGGCATCATGGCCGAGCCAATGATCCCGAAAGCGTTGTCGATGCCATGCATCTGCAGCGTTTTTACAAAGGCTTCTTCGGTTGTCATTTTCATGAGCAGCATTCCTTGGATGATGTGAAAAGGGAGCGAATCTGGGTGTTTGGCTACAAACTAAAGTGCTCTAGGGAGGGGAGTTAGGGCCAAAAGCGAGCGCGGGATAGGGCCAGATCATGCGGCGGCCCCGATTTCATTTGCGATCAAGCCGACACCATCGGCGATACGGTTGCTCGGAATGGAGGAATAGGCGAGCCGATAGTAATTTCCAGGCCGCTCTTCCCCGGCGAAAAAGGCGCGTCCGGGTTCGATCAGGACGCCTTTTGCATTTAGCCGGCGGGCCAGCATATCCGTGTCAACATGTTCCGGCGCACGCATCCAATAACTTGACCCGCCAGAGGCCCCGCGCCCGGCAACTTCCAGGCCGCGTGCCTCAAGGGCCGCATCCATAACGCGGCGGCGTTCCTGCATGGCGGTACCCATGCGTCGGATCAGCGCATCGTAATGGCCCAGTGACAGGAAATAGGCAGCAGTGCGCTGGATATGCCCCGGCGGGTGGCGCAGGACCGATGCCCGCAGTGCGCGCGCTTCGCGGATGAAGGGTTCCGACCCCACGAGATAGCCAAGCCTAAGTCCGGGAAACAGCGATTTGGAGAAGCTACCGACGTAGATCACCCGCCCGTCACGGTCCAGAGATTTTAGTGCGGGTGAGGGCGGTTTCAGGAATGACATTTCAAATTCGTAATCGTCCTCCACGATCAGCGCGTCCATTTCACGGGCCTGTTCCAGCAGGGCGCGCCGCCGTGCCATGGGCATGGTGGCGTTGGTGGGGCACTGGTGGCTCGGGGTGGTGAAAATCACATCCGTATCGGGCGGTATCGCTTCGGGTGGGAGCCCGTCCTGATCAACGCGCACTGGGGTTACATGGCAGCGCGACTGGCTTAGAATATCGCGCAGCGCATGGTAGCACGGGTCTTCCAGAGCCGCGCGACGGCGCTGTGTAAGCAGCACTTGCGTTGTCAGCCATAGCGCGTTTTGCGCACCCAGAGTTATCAGGATCTGTTCGGGTCGCGCCGTAATTCCGCGCCGAGGCAGCGTGTGGCGTGCAATAAATTCGATCAGTTGTGGATCGTCCTGATCGTAATAATCCGTAGTAAGCGATGTGAAGTCGCGCTGCCCCAAAGCCTGCAGCGCACACAGCCGCCAGTTGGCATGGTCAAACAGCGTCGGATCGGCCTGTCCATAGATGAACGGATAGCGATACTTGGCCCAGTCCTGTGGCTTTTTCGGGGTCGCCCCGCCGGTAAATTTCTGCCCTATGGCGCGCGACCAATCCACAGCATCCTGCCCTTCGGGGGCGAGTGTAAAGGCCGGTGGAGAGGGCGCATTCTCTGAAACAAAATAGCCTGAACGCCCTCTGGACATGAGGTAATCATTCGCCAAAAGTTCGGTGTAGGCGATTGTCACAGTGATCCTGCTGACGCCTAAATGAATGGCCAGTTTTCTGGTTGAAGGCAGCTTTTCGCCCTGCTGGAAACGTCCCGAAAGAATGCCTTGCGCAATCATCTGTTGGATCTGCTGTTGCAGCGTTCCCTGTGCTTCGGGATGGAGAAAGAAAGTTTCGACGGGCAAGGCCATTCGGACACTTTATATTGGACCTAAATCAGAAGCAATCTGGCCTTACATATTACTGAAATTAGAAATTGCCGGACTTACATCCTAGCGGAAACTAACCGTATAGTAAATGATTATTGAGACTTTTGGTTTCAAAAATACTCACTGCTAGCTTTTTGTGATCGCATGCACGGGAAATCCGCGCTGGTTCCTCCGCCCCTAGGCACAAAAAAGCCCCGGACGTGCCGGGGCTTTCGTGTCATTCAGATGTGCTGCAATTTAAGGGCAGGCAGCAGTGTAGCGTGTGCCATTGGGACGTTCGTAAACGCACGAACCGGATTGTGTGCGTCCGATGTAATTGCCGGCGGCAGCACCGACCAGACCCCCAACAATCGCGCCTTGTACCTTGTCATCGCCACCTGAAACGGCTGCGCCGGTGGCGGCACCCAAGGCAGCACCTGTCAGAGCGCCTTGGTTCGGATTGCCTGGCTCACAGGCAGCAAGTGCAGCGATCATCGGTACAGCGAGCAGAAACTTTTTCATGTCGTATCTCCTTTAATTTATTGCAAGGATAACTCGGCCCCGCGCGGGAAGTTCCCTGCAATTTCAAATATCACGCGACCTGTGGCACCCGAGGCCACCGGTCGCGGGTCATGTTCGGGCACGACGCCTTAGAGATATTGCAATACAGCGCCGCGCCAAGGATGATTTGCGAGGGTTGGCGAATTGTCGCCTGCCGCCTTCAAAGGGTGTGGTTGGGAAGAAAGGAAAGGGGCCAACAAGTAAACAGGCGGGCGCCGCGGCCCGCCGTTCATCTGGACAGGAATGCTTTGCTTTATCCGAACACCCGCCCCAGCGCGCCGTCCACGGCTGACACGATCTGGTCGATGTCATCCTTCTTGGCAATCAGCGCAGGCGAGAAACACAACGTGTTGTTCTTGCCCGGCAGGGAGCGGTTGGTCATGCCGATAATCACGCCCTGCTGCATGCAGTCGCCAACAACGGCCTGTGCCAGCTTTTCCGCCACCGGTTCACGGCTGTCGCGGTCTGTGACCAGTTCGGCCCCCAGAAACAGGCCCTTACCACGCACCTGACCGATGTTCTTGTGGCTGTCCATCAGCGCGTTCAACTGGTCCATCATGTAGTGGCCCATGTCGGTTGTGTTTTGCAGCAGGTTCTCGTCTTCGATAATCGCCATGTTTTCGATACCCGCTGTCGGCCCCGCCGTGCAGCCACCGAAAGTGGAAATGTCGCGGAAGTAGTTCATCGGGTCTGCCGCATCGTCTTTGAACATGTTGAACACTTCTTCGGTGGTCACCAGGCAGGCGATGGCAGCATAGCCTGACGCAACGCCCTTGGCCATTGTTACCATGTCCGGTTTGATGCCGTAGTGCTGGTAGCCAAACCACGTGCCGGTGCGGCCGACGCCACAGACAACTTCGTCTATGTGGATCAGAATATCGTATTTCTTGCAGATTTCCTGCACCCGCTCCCAATACCCTTCGGGGGGCGTGATGACACCACCGCCAGCGGTCACGGGCTCAAGGCAGATGGCACCAACCGTGTCTGGCCCTTCGGCGAGGATGACCTTTTCGATCTGATCCGCGGCCCAGACACCGTAATTTTCTGAAGGTGCGCCGTCCTGTTCAAAGCTGCGGTATTCAAGGCAGTGCGGGACGCGCACGAAGCCCTCCGTGAACGGGCCATATTGCGCGCTGCGCTCATCCTGCCCGCCTGCGGACAATGCGGTAATTGTGGTGCCGTGGTAATCGCGATCGCGATAAAGAACCTTATACTTCTTGCCGCCGTACCGCTTGTGCGCGATCTGGCGGACCATCTTGAAGCCTTTCTCGTTCGCCTCACTGCCCGAGTTGCAATAGTACACGCGCGACATGCCGGGCATCTTGTCAATCAGCATCTCAGCAAAGTTCGAACCGGGGATCGAACCCGCAGAGCCGGCAAAATAGTTCAGTTTGATCAACTGGTCACGCACAGCGTTGGCGATACGTTCGCGGCCATAGCCCACATTTACGGTCCAGACACCGCCGGACACGCCGTCCAGATGCTCTTTGCCCTTTTGATCCCAAACGCGCATCCCCTTGCCTTCGACAATGATGCGCGGATCGGTTGTCTCATAGGGTTTGTGCTGGCTCAGATGGTGCCAGATATGGGCGCGATCCGCCTCCACAACGCGGGAGAGGTCGTTTTCATTAAATTTGCCGTCCATGGAACAGACCTTTCAAAGCAAGAGGGGGTGTTGGCGAATTCGGGGCGCAAAAAGCCCATGTTAACAAGACTACACTGCAACTAGCGCGAATCGAATAGTGCCAGTGTGCGCACTTTGGTGAGGCCAGACAAGTAAGGCTGGCAGGATCCATCCTGAAAACACACAGGCTATTGCAGTATGCATGTGGCATAAAGCCAAGGCGCCCTTTGGTCAGCAGCACCATTTTGAGGCCAGATTTTACGAAGTGGTGATAACTGGACTCATATACCTGCGCGATGTGGACGTTTATCATTTGGCCCGGTGCCGCGCAGATTGCCACAGCTGCGTCACGAGAGGCGCTGGAAACTTAGGCACTCAAAAACGATGGATCACGCGAAACTAGCCGCCGCCCGTGTAATTGATTGCCCATGGTGAACGAAACCGACATGGTGTGTGCGGGTTTGACCCCGGACAGCGGCTTGACCGCAATCACCTGCCGGAACGAGGGACGACCATTCAAGATCGGCTTAAAGCCGGCGCGTTACCAACAAACCGCCCCGCTCAAGGGTCGGTCAAACATCAACGGGAGATCAAGATGATCAAAAAAACAGCAATTGGATTTGTAGCGGGTGTTGTCGCCGCCATTTCCGCAAATACTGCCTTCGCGGAAAGCCACGGTGAAATCACTGTGGGGTATTTCCTTGAATGGCCAATGCCGATGATGCTGGCAAAGAATTCCGGCGCCTATGACGAAGCACTGGGCATGAAAGTGAACTGGGTATCTTTCGAGACCGGTACAGCGATGTCCGCCGCGATGGCATCCGGTGACGTGCAACTGTCCGTATCTCAGGGTGTGCCGCCATTCGTTGTTGCTGTATCCGGCGGTCAGGACATTCAGGTTGTAGACGTTGCTGTCTCCTATTCCGAGAACGACAACTGCGTGTTTGCAGCTGCTCTGGAAATGGACAAGGATTCAACCGCTGAACTGGCGGGCAAGAAGGTGGCCGTGCCCCTTGGTACCGCTGCGCACTACGGCTTCTTGCGGCAAATGAATCACTTCGGCGTCGATATCTCGACTCTCGAAGTTGTCGACATGGCACCACCGGAAGGTGCAGCCGCATTGGGTCAAGGTGCCGTGGACTTTGCTTGCGGGTATGGCGGTGGTCTGTCGCGCATGAAAGAATACGGCAACACCCTCCTCACCGGTGCCGAAAAGGAAGAACTGGGTATTCTGGTGTTCGACGTCACCAGCGGACCTGCATCCTACATCGCCGAAAACAGCGAGACCGTTGCCAAGTTCCTCAAGGTCACAGCCGACGCCAACGCGGACTATGCTGCCGATCCAACTGACGAGAAGCTGGCCGTAATTGCCGAAGAAGCCGGTATGGATCTGGAATCTGCACGCAGTTCCATCGCCACAATGGCGTTCCCGACAGTTGACGAGCAATTGTCCGAAAAATGGCTTGGCGGCAATGCTGCGACCTTCATGAAGGGTGTGGCGGACGTGTTCGTTGAAGCGGGTTCCATCGACTCCGCACTCGACAGCTATGAAGGTGCGGTCAATGTCGGGCCGTTGACCGCTGCCAAAGGTATGTAAACGACACTTCACCGGCGCAGCTCACCCTGCGCCGGTGAAACCCAAGACCAAGAAAACACGAGACGGGGCCAACCCCGTCCTTGCAGTCTCCACAGGGATAGGAAGACGCCATATGACCGGACTCTCAATTGAAAACCTATCGATGCGGTTTGATCTGCCGGGCGGCGGTGCCGTGCAGGCGCTCAAAGATGTGTCGCTTGATCTCAAAGCGGGCGAATTGCTTAGCGTGCTTGGCCCATCGGGATGCGGCAAGACGACTTTACTGAACATTGTTGCAGGTTTCCTTGCACCCACGGGCGGCAAGATGACCCTGAATGGTCATACCATCAAAGGCCCTGATGCCGAACGCGGGATGGTGTTCCAGCAGGGTGCCTTGTTTGAATGGATGTCGGTACGTGACAACGTCGGATTTGGCCCCTCGATGAAGGGCATGCCAAAGAAGGAAAAAGCCGAAATCGTCGATCATTTGCTCAACGTGGTTGGTTTGCAGGACTTCAAGGAAAAGGCCGTTTATGAATTGTCCGGCGGTATGCAACAGCGTGTGGCGCTGGCCCGCTGTCTGGCGAATGATCCGGACGTTATTCTCATGGACGAACCGCTGGGCGCGCTGGATGCGTTGACCCGCGAAAAGATGCAGTCGCTGGTGCTCAAGCTTTGGAAAGAAACCGGAAAGACGATCATACTGATCAC
>JBARUV010000226.1:0-10335 GCA_049645905.1 Sulfitobacter sp. | reverse complement strand
CCTCCCTCCCGAAAGTACAGCGGCCCGCAATGAAATGCCGCTATTCGCAGGATCATCTTTCCGATTGTGCTCTCCCGATGTGCCTGAAGTTTTCGAAAGTATGGCCACAGTAACAGATGCATCACCCGTTACACTGTGTGACGGGGTGGTTTGAATTTGAACTGCGTGATCTGGCTGCTGCTGTGCGGAAATTGGTGCCGATGGTCCTTTTGCGGGACCGGATTCAATCGATGTGAGACCTTTTTCGTGCGGAAATTTTTCGGCGCGGGTTATTGGTGAATTCAATTGAGGAGGGCCTTGTGACGAGAGCGCCGAACTTCTTGTGGTAACGTCTGAACCACGTATTGGCACAGCGCGATTTGACGCAACTGGGTCATTTGACGGTACAGGGTGTGACGGCATTGCCGTAACCTCTGGTGAAGTATTTGTCACAGGCGCCTCTTCATCCGGCTTACTTGAACTCACGGGGTCAGAATCCGGCTTTGCTTCGCAAGCGAGAGTGACTTTTGCATCCAAAAGCGCGCTGTCCGATTCTCCCTGATCAAATACGTCATTAAAATTTTGTGCTGGCTTATTTCTGGGCATTGAAACCTCCGGACAAGCGGACGGCAAAGCCCGTCTGTGCAGGTCATCTGGCGCAAGGGGTGCGGCGCTGGCAAGGGGAGTCAAAGGCTGCATGGCATCTCCGGGAGCTCTTCTCCGATTACACCACTATCTGCGCTGATCCTTACCAGTTGTTTACCGCTGTGAGTGCATCATCGTGAAAATTAGAACGCAATTTAAGGATCAGTGATGCAGATCATGTCAGTACAGGCCGTTAATACGCCGCCACAACTCTCACAGGAAGATCAGGTTTTGAAGGATGCGGCCCAAAAGCTGGAGGCGTCATTTCTTGCAGAAATGCTCAAAGCCGCCGGATTGGGCAAGAGCCGTGAACAGTTTGGTGGCGGCGCCGGCGAGGACCAATTCGGGTCGTTCCTGGTTCAGGAGCAGGCGATGGCAATGGTGCGTGCTGGTGGAATTGGGCTCACGGAATCTCTTTTTGACACATTGAAGGAGCGCCAAAGATGACATTTGCACCCACTCAAAATGACCTAGACGCGCTAGAGGAGCTGCTGGACGCCGAGCGCGCCGCATTACTCCAGGGTGATCTTGGTGCTCTAACGGAAATGTTTGGTGAAAAAGAGGTGTTGATTGAAGCTCTGCAAGCGCGGACTCAATCGGACCTCCCAGTTTTGAAACAGATCGACACCAAATTGCGGCGCAATCAGTTGCTTCTAAATGGAGCCTTAGAGGGAATTCGCGATGTCGCGAACCGGATGGCCACCCTGCGAAAAATGCGCAGCGGTTTAGAGACCTACAGTTCAGACGGTACCAAACGCCATATCGAAGTGGCCGTTGACCATGCCGTTGAACGACGGGCCTGAACGCATCGCTTTGTTTTTAAGTAAAAAGCCGTACAGCATGTCTCTCCGAATTAGCAAAGCTTTAACCCGCAAGGCGCCAAGGTAGCGTTGCATCCGAGATCGGGTGGCGCGACACCCAAAAGTCGGGGGCGTTTGCACAAGTCAGAATGACATTTCCGTCCGACCCTTGGGGGGGTGGGACTTCATGGGCGCAAAGCGTCACTCAGACTAAAGGAACTTCGAATGTCCAGCATTCTTACAAACAACAGCGCGATGGTTGCACTCCAGACGCTAAAGCAGATCAACTCCAACCTTTCTGGAACGCAAAGCGAGATTTCGACAGGCAAGTCCATCTCCAGCGCCAAGGACAATTCCGCCGTTTGGGCGATTTCCAAAGTGATGTCTTCGGACGTAAAAGGGTTCGAGGCTATCTCTGACTCATTGTCTCTGGGTGAATCGACTGTGGCAGTTGCCCAGAACGGTGCTGAAGCCGTGACCGATCTGCTGACGCAGATCAAAGGCAAGATTGTGAACGCACAGGAAGGCAACGTCGACCGGACCAAGATCCAATCCGACATCGTCGCGCTGCGCGATCAGATCAGTTCCGTGGTTGGCGCGGCACAGTTCAACGGTCTGAATATGCTGCAGGGCGGTGACGATGTTGATATTCTGTCGTCTCTTGACCGGTCCCTGGATGGTTCTGTCAGCACCAGCAATATTACTGTTGCAGTTCAGGATCTAACATCTACGAGTGCTGTGATTGCGGGGGACGCGATCTATGCTGCGGGCAGCGGTACAGCAGGTGCCGCCTCAGCGACACTGGGTGCAACGCAAACTCAGAACCTTGCCATTGCAGGTGTGGTTGCGGGTCGGGCCTTCAGTATTGGGCTTACCGGTACAGATGCCAACGGCAGTAATTTTGTACCCGGTGACTACACCACCTCGGCAGACGTCGCTGGTGCATCCGAGATGGTCTATATCGCACAGGAAGGTGATACCGCAGCAGACGTTGCAGCCGGCCTGAAATTACAATGGGACCTTTACGCCGGAGAGAACGATCTGGACAAAGATGTTCTGGATTTCACGGCCACGGCGACAGGTTTGACCGCAACGTCGACGGTAACTGATGGCACCGACACGATAGCGGTTCGTGTAGACGTGATGAACTCAGCCACAAATGCGTTTGAAGCCGGTGGCGGGCTTGAAGCACTTGCGCGCCTTGACGTGACGACGGATGCAGGTGCGGACGCGGCGCTGAACGCCGTTGAGGGCCTGATCCAGACCGCCATTGACGGCGCGGCTGCCTTCGGTTCGACCCGTGGCCGGATTGAGACGCAGTCAGATTTCGTAAGCAAGCTGAGCGACTCGCTTAAGTCAGGTATCGGTTCGCTGGTGGACGCAGATATGGAAGCGGCATCTGCCCGATTGCAGGCGTTGCAAACCCAGCAACAGTTGGCAGTTCAGGCGCTGTCGATTGCCAACCAGTCGCCACAGACCATCCTTTCGCTCTTCCGCTAAGAGCTAAAGTTGGGGCGCGCGTGAAATGACGCGCGCCCCTTTTCCATCCAGGCGCGACCCAATTTTCCCGAATAACACAGGTAAGGGCAAGACATGAACTCCTATGCCATGGCCCAGCGCGCATACGCGCCCTCAGCGGCCCCCACGAGATCTACTCGCAGTATCGAATATGACGTCATCGCGCGGATCACCTTCCGGCTTAAAAGTGCGATCAACAAAGGTAGCTTCCCAATGCTGCTTGAAGCTCTGCACGAGAACCGTAAGCTCTGGCGCACTTTGGCGATCGACGTTGCTGATGACGCGAACGGATTGCCCGATGATCTGCGCGCCCGCCTTTTCTATCTCGCCGAGTTCACGGACCATCATACCCGGCGGGTAATCCGCAAGGAAGCTGATGCTGTCCCCCTACTCGAAGTAAACACGGCAATTTTGCGTGGTCTCAAGCAGATAGGTTTCCCGTCATGAGCGGCCTTGTCCTCAAGCTTAGCCCCAAGGAGCGGATCCTTATCAACGGTGCTGTTATCGAAAACGGGGACCGTCGTAGCCGGTTGGCAATCATGACACCGGATGCAAATATTTTGCGGCTGCGTGATGCGATCCACCCCGAAGATGCCAAGACCCCTGTCCGCCGTACCTGTTTTGCGATCCAGCTTGTGCTGTCCGGTGATAACAAGCCAGATAAAGTCCGGGACGGCCTGTTGCGTCAGATCGAAGAGCTGACCCAAGTGTTCACTGATCCCGACAGCCGGAATGTTCTGGCAGAGGCAAGCCAGGGGATCATCGACGGACAGCACTATCGTAGCCTGAAGTCGCTGCGGATTCTTCTGCCGCGGGAAGACCGGCTGTTCGCCTTGAGGCCAAACTGATGTTTCTACCCATAGTTCCCGATACCGGCCTTGCAGGCTGGCGGTTTCTACAACGGACCTACGACACACAGTTCGAGGCGTTTTCGGCCAACACAGTCTTGCAACGTGACTCAGATTATTTTTCCGAAAAAATAGTATCGGTCAGCAGCGCAGAAGAGCTGGTGTCTGATCGACGTTTGCTAAGCGTTACTTTGGGCGCGTTTGGTCTGCAGGACGACATTGTTAATCGCTACTTCATTCAAAAAGTACTCGAAGAGGGCGCGACAAACGATGATGCACTTGCAATGCGTTTGTCAGATACACGGTACCGTGAAATGTCGGAAGCCTTCGGGTTTGGGCCCGGTGAGTTCCTGAAGGTCGGGCAACCGGATTTCGTCCAGGCCATTGTTGATCGATTTCAGACCAATAGCTTTGAAGTGGCAGCAGGCGCGCAAAACGACGCGATGCGCGTGGCCCTGTATGCTCAGCGGGAATTGGGAGAGATCGCTGCGATGGAGGGATCGACGAACACCAAATGGTTCACGATATTGGGTGATCCCCCGTTGCGACAGGTGTTTGAAAAAGCGCTAAACTTACCCTCATCGATTGGGCAGATCGACATTGACCAGCAACTTTTCATTTTCAAAGAACGGGCCAAGGCAGTTTTTGGGTCAGACGATCTTCTGCGGTTTGCAGACAGTGAAGCGCGAGAAGATACGATTACAAAGTATATTCTGCGCAATCAGATTGACGCTCTTGGAGTCGGTTTAAGTAGTACATTCATCGCGCTCACGCTGCTTCAGTCCTAATTCGTTCCCGTACGGGGAAGGTGACGGGCGCGGCGCAGAATCAACTCAAGCTGTTGAAAATCCTGCACGCAAGTTCGTCCGTCGCTGCGGCCCAGAAAGTCATCTAGGTCAGACCAGAGCGCAATCGCTTGATCCACTTCGGGATCGGAACCCTGCATATATAATCCTGCACGGATCATCATCGCGTTGCGATCATAGAGCCCCATCAGCTTGCGGGTTTCGTTCAAAGTCTTGTTTTCCGCAGCACTCGCAGCCATTGGCAGACAACGCGACACAGAGCGTAAGACATCAATTGCCGGAAAGCGCCCGCGTTCGGCAATCGCCCGGTCCAGGACGACATGACCATCCAGCACGCCGCGCAGAATATCCGCTATCGGTTCTTCCATATCTGAACCCGCGACAAGAACGCTAAATATTGCCGTTATGTCACCCTGATCGTCAATCCCGGTACCCGCACGTTCGCAAAGCGCCATGATCTGATGCGCGGTTGAAGGGGGATACCCCCGCACAACGGGCGCCTCTCCTGCTGCCACCGCAACTTCCCTGTGCGCTTCGGCAAAGCGGGTGATTGAATCAGCGAGAAACAAAACCGACTTGCCTTGATCTCGGAAGTGTTCCGCAATGGCCATTGCTGTCCACGCACAGCGTCTGCGATGCAGTGGTGATTGGTCCGAGGTGGCCGTGACAACAATCGAACGCCTCAACCCCTCCGGACCCAATACCTCGTCAATAAAGTGGCGCAATTCGCGACCTCTTTCTCCGATAAGAGCAATCACTGCAACGTCGGTTTGCATGTTTTTGGCCAGATGGCCCAGCAGACTGCTTTTCCCCACACCTGACCCAGCAAAAAGTCCTACCCGCTGGCCCAAGGCAATTGGCAGGAAAGTATTTAGCGCAGCCAGTCCTGTTTCCAGCCGCGGACCAAATGCGCGGCGCCCCGCAGCAGCAGGCGGGGGGGCACGCAAGGATCGTGATACCGGTCCGCGCAATAGTGTCTTACCATCAAGAGGGAGCCCGGATGGGTCAATCACCCGTCCGATCCAGTGATCGGCAGGGGCGATGTCGCCCCCGCCGATCAGGATGACGCGATCATTGAGCGCGACACCCAAGGGTGCAGCATCAGGCAAGGCAATCAACATATCTCCGTGTAATTGCACCACTTCACCTGCCAGCGCAGGCGCACCAGCGCGTCGGATATGGATCCAGTCTCCAATTCGCGCTGCATCAGCCAACCCGGAGATATGCACGACGCCCGCCTCCACTGCGGAAACGCGGCCAACAGGGTGCGAGGGCTTCAGTGTCGCAATCTGTGCCGTGAGGCTTTGAAGGTCAGATGAAAGAGGCATGGCGATCCTGTGAATGCTGCAAACTCTTTCTAAAGGAATCACAGTTAAGCCTTGATTGAGATTACATAAGGGAGAATCCCCGATGTTCGAAAAACTGGACATTTTTCAGATGTCAGCCGCCATGGCGCGGCATGCCGGTCAACGGCAGGCGGTCACCGCTCAGAACGTGGCCAATGCGGATACGCCGGGTTATGTCGCTCGCGACCTACCTGAGTTTGCGAGCTTTTACTCTGCATCCGATACGGCCAGTTTGCAGCGGGCCAGCAGGTCCAAACACCTGAACGGTATGATGCCTGGTCAAGACGCACCAATTACCCGCACGCCTGGCGAAGGTTCGCCAAATGGCAATCAAGTTTCGTTGGAAACCGAGCTTTTAAAATCAGTGGACGCCAAGCGACAGCATGATCGTGCGTTGGCCATCTACAAATCGTCGCTGAGCGTTCTGCGCAGCGCGATCCGCAGTTGAGGAACTAATAAATGAGCGATTTTTCCAGATCACTGGAGGTTTCTTCGAGCGGGTTGCGCGCACAGGCCACGCGGCTGCGCCATCTGTCCGAAAACATTTCGAACGCCGACACGCCGGGGTATCGCCGCAAGATGGTCTCTTTCCAGACGGCGATGGCCGCAGGGGATGCCGTTTCTGAAGTGCGTTTGTCGCGCGTGCACCTGGACCGTACCCAACTTGAGCGTATCCACGACCCGACCCACCCGCTGGCCGATGGTACCGGGCACTTTGAGGGGTCCAATGTTGATTTGCTGATCGAACTGGCGGATGCCCGCGAGGCCCAGCGCAGTTACGAGGCGAACCTCAAGATGTTTGAACAAACCCGCAAGATGTCTTCCGGACTTATGGAGCTTTTGCGCCGCTAAACCAACAAACTCTAACTCAAAAGGATATCCAGAATGGAAATCAGTGGCCTTTCGGCAATTCAGCAATACACCGCAGCACGTCCCGCAACGGAACCGCAAGAAGGTCAGGCCGGGATGGACGCAGCGCGAGGCGTCTTTGGCGACTTTGCCAGTGCGCTTGCACATGGGGAAGATACGGCAAAGGCCGCGATGATCGGCGACGCGGATCCACATGCCCTTGTCACAGCGCTGGCCCAAACCGAACTCGTGGTGGAAACCGCTGTGGCGGTCCGCAATAAAGTGGTCGAAGCCTATCAGGAAATTCTGCGGATGCCAGTTTGATCATGGATCATTCCGGATGCTGAACGAAGTTATCTTTTTTGACACCATGCGGCAGGGTCTATGGGTGGCAGTCATCATTTCCGTCCCCATCCTGACCGTCGCGCTTGTTGCCGGTCTGGCAATCGGGCTGGTGCAGGCGTTGACGTCTATTCAGGAAATGACACTGACGTTCGTACCCAAGCTGGCGGCAATTGCGGGCGTATTCTGGCTGTCGATGGGGTTCATGACACAGACGCTTGTGTCATTTTTTCATGACCGCATCATACCGCTCATCATCGGAGGCTGAGATGGAAAATACAGGCTATATCACGATTACCCGGCAGTCCGGGCTTGCGCGCGAAATGCAGGTCGTTGCCAACAACATCGCTAATGCGGCAACCACAGGATTTCGTGCCGAAGGGGTCATATTCTCGGAATATATTCAACCTGTTGCGCGTGGCGCCTCGCTGTCTATGGGACAGGGTAATGTGCGCAATACGTCCTTTGAACAGGGCGGATTGACTCAGACCGGGGGGACCTTTGATTTCGCGATCGAAGGGGACGGCTATTTTCTCGTGCAAACGCCTGCGGGCGAACGGCTGACACGTTCCGGCGCATTCACACCCAACGCCGAAGGGGAGCTTGTGACCAACGATGGAAACCGTGTGCTGGATGCGGGTGGCACGCCGTTATTCGTGCCGCCGGGTGCGAATATTGCGGTTTCCGGCGACGGCACGTTGAGTGTGGACGGTACACCGTTTGGGCAGGTGGCATTGGTGCAGCCCAATGACGCAATGGATATGATCCGCGAGGATGGCGTGATGTTTCGCGCGGATGCGGGTTACGTGCCCGCCGAGAGCGCACGTATGCTGCAAGGCTTTATTGAGAACTCGAACGTCAATGCCATAGGGCAACTCGCCCGAATGATCGAAGTTCAGCGTGCATACGAGATGGGTCAAAAATTCCTAGAACGCGAAGATGAACGTGTCCGCACCGCCATGAAGGCGTTGATGACCTAAACAAGAAAGAAGGGGGCACGCGATGCGGGCTTTGAAAATTGCGGCCACAGGAATGATGGCCCAGCAGATGCGGGTGGAAACCATTTCCAACAACCTCGCGAACATGTCGACCACCGGGTACAATGCCCGGCGCGCTGAATTCGCCGATTTGCACTATCAGCAGATGGCCCGTGCAGGGGCGATAAATGCATCTGATGGCACCGTATTGCCGACCGGTATTCAACTGGGTCTGGGCGTGCGACCGGCGGCGATTTCCATGCATCTGGCGCAGGGCTCGCTTTCTGCAACTGGTGGAGACCTGGACGTCGCCATCGACGGACTTGGCTACCTGGAAATTGTGCTGCCGTCGGGGCTTAGCGCCTATACCCGCGACGGTGCACTTAAACGCACAGGTGAGGGACTGATCGTAACGTCTGATGGCTACGCTGTTCAGCCGGAGATTGTTATCCCTGAAGATGCCCGCAGTATTTCCGTCAACGGTGAAGGCGAGGTCTATGCCTACTTCAATGACGCTGCCGAAGGGCAGCTTCTGGGCCAGTTCAACCTGACAGGTTTCAGCAACGCGAAGGGGCTGGAAGCACTCGGCAGCAATCTTTTTGGCGAGACGGAAGCCTCTGGTCCACCCTTGGTTACGACACCAGGTCTCGATGGTCTGGGGACTTTGCGGCAGGGCTATCTTGAGGACAGTTCAGTTGATGCAGTGCGCGAAATCACCGAGTTGATCGAGGCGCAACGCGGCTATGAAATGAACGCCAAGGTCATTTCGGCTGCGGATCAGATGCTTGGCGCCACGACGCAGGTCCGCTGATGATCTGGTGTGCATTCCTGCTCTGTTTGTTGGCGGGCGCAGCGCAGGCTGAAACTGTGGTCGCAGCCCGCACCATTCGGGCAAATGCTGTCATCTTGGCGACAGATGTAACTGTGAATGGTGCCCAAATGCAGGGCGGTTTTGTCCATCCGGTGGATGTGGTGGGCCAAGAGGCACGCGTGGTGCTTTATGCGGGCCGTCCCATTTTGGTGAGCGATATCGGGCCGCCTGCTATCATCACTCGCAATCAGATTGTGCGGGTCCGGTTTCAAGGATCGGGCCTTAGTATTGTGACCGAAGGACGCGCCCTGGAACGTGGCGCGGTGGGGGACAGGGTTAGGATCATGAACCTCACTTCGCGGGCGACACTTTTCGGCCAAGTACAGGATGACGGCACTGTCCGTGTCCACAGATAGGATTTGAAAATGAACAAACTGTTTTTGTCACTTGCTACTGCCTCGCTGTTATCCGGGTGCGGGCGCGGTGACCATATCGGCAAAGTGCCGAGCTTTTCCGAACCGATGGCAAGTGAGGAGCATTCGGCCATGTTGAATCAAGGTCTTCCTATCAGGATCGAGGAAAAGCGGCTTGTTGATCAATCGTCGCTCTGGTCAGGTTCAAGCGCTTCCCTCCTTGGTGACAGACGCGCCTTACTACGCGGCGATATCTTGACCGTCGTAATTGAAATCGATGAGAAAGCAGAGATTTCCAACAATACCGCGCGATCCAGATCCGGTACTGAAAGTCTGGGTGTGCCGGGTCTGTTTGGCATACCCCAAAGGCTGGATGAAAAATTGCCTGAAGGGGCATCATCGTCCGAACTTGTTGGCATCAATTCCAGTTCTAGTTCTTCTGGCGATGGGTCGGTCAAGCGAAAAGAAAAGCTCACCCTGCGAGTCGCGGCAACTGTTGTTGATGTATTGCCCAATGGGGTATTGTCGATCGCCGGATCGCAGGAATTACGGGTCAATTTTGAGCTACGCGAACTTCTGGTCACAGGCTACGTCCGCCCTGCTGATATCTCGCGACAAAATGAAATCACCTACGACAAAATCGCATCGGCGCGGGTATCTTACGGGGGTCGCGGACAAATCACAGATGTGCAGCAACCCCGCGTCGGCCAACAGGTGCTTGATGCAGTACTTCCGTTCTAGGAGCACGTCTGATGAAAAAGCTTTTACCCCTTATTTTGCTGCTTATTGGTTCCGGCGCGGGTGTTGGAGCAGGTATATATTTGCGCCCTACGCCCGAGCCGGATGCCAATAGCGTTGCGGAGAAGCCAGCACGTGTTGCCGAGGAAGAAGAAAACCAAGGTGGCATAGAATATGCCAAACTCAGTAACCCGTTTGTCGTGCCTATCGTCAAAAACCGCGTTGTCGCCTCACTGGTTGTGCTCGCGCTGAGCCTCGAGGTG
>JBARUV010000225.1:0-34650 GCA_049645905.1 Sulfitobacter sp. | reverse complement strand
TTTGCCCGCCGCTTCCAGGCCTGCGCGGATCATGGCTTGCGTCGATCCTTTGCCGTTGGTCCCGGCAAGGTGGATGACAGGTGGCAGCGCGCGTTCAGGATGCCCAACGCTGGCCAGCAGACGCCACATGCGGTCAAGCACAAGGTCAATGACCTTGGGGTGCAATGCCATCATGCGCTCAAGGATGGCATCCGAACTTGCTGTCGTCATTTCTTGGCGTCCGTTGCCTCTTTGGTGTCGGTAAGCGCATGATCCAAAGCGCCGCCTTCCTGCGGGGCGGGCAGGTCGCCGCGCACGGCCGGTGGCAGTCCGAGCAACATCCGGGTGATATTAATCAACTCGTCACGCATTTCGGTCCGCACGGTCACGCGGTCCAACATACCGTGGTCCAAAAGATATTCCGCACGCTGGAACCCGTCGGGCAGCTTCTCGCGGATGGTCTGTTCGATAACCCGCGGGCCTGCAAAGCAGATCAGCGCATTGGGTTCGGCGATGTGCACATCCCCCAGCATCGCATAGGACGCGGTAACACCGCCTGTAGTTGGATGGGTCAACACCACAATATAGGGCAATCCCGCCTCTTTCAGCATCTGCACGGCAACAGTTGTACGCGGCATCTGCATCAGGCTGAGGATACCTTCCTGCATCCGCGCGCCGCCAGCAGCAGAGAACAGGATCAAGGGCCGCTTGAGCTTTACAGCCTCTTGGGCAGCGGCAATGATCGCGTTGCCTACATACATTCCCATAGACCCGGCCATGAAGGAAAAGTCCTGCCCGACAGCAACGATCGGGGTGCGGCCCATTTCGCCCGTCGCCACCAGCATCGCCTCGGCTTCGCCGGTGTCTTTTTGCGCGGCGCGCAGACGGTCCGGGTATTTCTTTTGATCCCTGAAGTGCAGCGGGTCCGGTGTTGGCGCAGGGACTTTGATTTCGGAAAAAATACCGCCATCGAACAAGGCTTTGAACCGCGCACGCGGGCTGATAGGCATGTGAAACCCGCAGTTTGAACACACGTTCAGGTTGTCGCTGACTTCGCGGTGAAACAGCATCGTGCCGCAGTCGTCACATTTGGTCCACAAGTTGTCTGGAGTTTCGCGACGCGAAAAAATCGAGTTGATACGGGGGCGGACGTAGTTGTTGATCCAGTTCATTCTCGAAACCTTATGGCCATTTCCGGTATGAGATAAGGCGCAGCGTGCGGAATTGCAATCAACGCCTGATCGCGAGGCGCGCCACGAGCCATGCAACGAACATGTGTGCAAAATCGACAGGCAACCACGCGCGAATGGCCTCTGCGTCCTCCAACCCGAACGGGGCATGATAGAGTGCGAGGCCGGATAAATCGTCCGGAAGCGACACAATCAATATCGCCGTGACGTTGTTGTAAAAGTGCAGCGCGATCGCAGGGCCAAGGCTGCCTGCGCGTGCCGTGATATCAGCCATCAGGATACCAAAGATACCAGCCCAGAGGGCAATCATCAGCGCGTTCTCGCCCGCGTCACCGGGCAGATAATGCCCCAGTGCAAACAAAGCCGAAGGCAGTACCATCCAGATCAAAGGAGAGGCAAAGCGCGCCGCGAGCTGTTGCTGTATATAGCCTCTGAAAAAGATTTCTTCGGCACTGATCTGAACAAATACGGCGAGCAATGAAAGTGGCAACAGTGCCAGCCAAGGTCCAACGCGCAGGTTCGGCGTGATTGCACCCCCCATATCCCATGGCGGCAGAACAAAAATCACCACGCCCAGAGCCGCAAGCGAAACGATGACTGCCCGGAATTGCCGGAATGCCATTGGCAGCGGGCCGAACAGGCTGAAAGCAGAGCGGTGATGGATCAGACGCACAACAACCACAACGGCCATGGTCATAAAGGCAAAGCTGAACAGCATCACCAGCATCGCGCCAGGGGTCAAGCCGTCGAGAACCTCATCAACAAAAGACGGATTGGTTTGCTGCGTCAGCCCATAGAGAAATTGGAAAAACATCCGGCCCAGCGCAACATAACCGATGACGGCCAAAACCAGACCAGCCAGTAGCCGCCATAGCGCGGCAGTAGGGATCGCTGGTGCGACGAACTGTTTGTGCGCGCGGTAGCGTGGCCAGCGGATCACGTTCCTTTGTCCGTATCTTGATTTTTGTGAGCCGGATTGAGGCGTGGGCGGTCCAGCGCCTGATCCCGCTGGATATCCACCCGCGCTTCGATCAGGCGATCGGCTGCGTTGTTCAGATGCCCTGCTACAGTGGTCAGCAGGCTCAAGAGGACGCCTTTGTCGTTTTCCAGGACCGCACGGAATTGCTCTGCGCCGATGCGCAGGAAACGGGTCTCTTCCACTGCGATCAGATCCAGCTGGCGCGGCTCGTCTAGAATGATAGACAAATCCCCGATCAGGCGGCCCGGCTCTACATTGGCGACATGAACATCGTCGTCGTTGTCCGGATCATTCCATACCAGTTCGCCGAGCCCCTCAAGGCAAAGATAGGCCGCATCCGCGCGTTCTCCTTGTGAAAATATCCGCGTGCCGGGCGCCACCGTGTACCACTGCGCAGCAAAGGCCAGCAAACGCCGGCTGCGCGCATCCAGTTTGGCAAACAACTCGGTGCGGCTGATAATCCGGAGTTTGCGGCGCAGATCGTCCGAGACACTCTCATCGTCAACCAGCGTATCAGCCTGCTCCAGACCATCAATGCGCCCGTTGCGGACCACCACGTGCATATCAAAATCTTCGGGTCTAGCGAAACTATCGTTAAGATAGATTTGTGTGGTTTCCGGCAGCAGATCGCTCATCTTGTCCCTGATTTGTGCCTGCGCGGCGGAATCCACATCAGACAGCAGTTGATTGAAGACCAACACATCGGGCCGTTTGATTGCCGCCCTGCCGAATGCTGCGCGTTCCTGAAACACTGTTGGCAGATTAGTACCCCCGATCATGGTGGGAATGTCGAACAAGACAACTGAGACAAGTTGTTGAAGGTCGTGTTTTTCCAGCACCCCTGCCACCACATCGCGTACCAGATCCCCCTGCAATCCGGCCATAGCCGAGATGCGACCGTAGAGCGCATTCTCAAGAATGGTCATGCGCGGGAGATAGTTTTCCGGCGTGATCGGGATAAACAACTCCTTGGCCTGTTCACGCAGCATCTCACCGCGGGTTTTGCGGATATGCAGGATTTCGTTCTTGAACGTTTCGGGGAATGCAGGGCCGATCTGTTCCGCTGTAAAGGCGAACGGGACAGTTAACAGCAACGCAAATTCACTCTCGCTCAGCGCGCCATCGCCTTTGTCACGACGTCGTGCGGCAATATCGACGAGGCGCTCGTACATCGTATCTTCAATGCCCAACGCTGTGAACAGCGGGTGGCCGACCCCGTCGTTGCCAAAGGTCTGGTGCAACGTTTCCACCAGAGTTTGGGATATGGCGATACCCTGCTCAGCCAACCCTTGCTCCATGATCATCGCCAGAAACTTTTTCTGGCCGACCAGACCCTCTTGGCTGATGCTTTGTCTGGGGCCTGCAAATATCAGGTTGCCGCCCAACGGGATGGTTGGATTGAAGGTATCAGGATCAAAGCGGAAAACAGCATCTGTCAGGCCTTCTTCGCAAAGCCGTTCCCAAACCTCGTCCCGCAATGCCACCACCCTGCGCGCCAGTTCAGGGTGCTGTTCAGGGGCGATGCGGGCACTTAACATGCGTTCAAAGAGCGGTTGCGCTGTCCCCAGGGCCTGCGTGATCTTGTACCACCAGTCATAGACCTCTTCCGGGCTCGTCAATTCGGCGATGCCGGGGTCCAGCCAATCACTGTCCAGACTGTCGGGGCTGTTGCCCGACCTGCGCGCCTCAATGGTGCGTTTATCGCTCTTTTCCGGATCCCACAGGACCGATTTGGGATTGGTGCGCAACGGCATCAATAGATTATCCCCGATCCGCCCTTGAAAAAGATAGGGTTGGGAGTGGGCATAGCCGATGCGCGCCGACACCACTGTTTGGTGTAGCGTCGAAAGGTCATGCCCCGCCATGGTAATCCTGCCGCGGATCGGCAGCACTTCCCGGGTAAACACCTCAGCAAGTGCCCGCCTTTCCGATTGGGTGGGGGCCTCAATCGCCACGCGGCTGCCTTTGGGAATGGACATTGTGATGTCCTCGAGCAGCATATCGCCGTCCGCATCGCGCACGGACACCCCTGACAGTTCGATATCGCCCTTGAGGTGCGGAATATCTGCCGGCGCCCCCTCAAAAAGGCGCGCATCAATCATGTTTTTAGGTGCAAAACGAGCCGTCACAACGTCCCAGCGCAGGGCCATGTCCTGAGTTTGATTGTAATAGGCAAGCAGTTCTTTCCACGGGCTTGAGAGATCTTTGTATGCCGCCAGTGCAGCAACCAGAGCACCGACAGTGATCTGCCCCTTAATCACCAGATACCCGCCCACCAGATAGAAAAAGAACGGGGTCATCTGCGTAATGAAGTTGTTGAGAAACTTCATAAAGAACTTTTTCTGGTAAATCCGGAAGCGGATTTCGAACAATAAGCCCAGCCGGTCGGTGAATTGCGCCAGACGATAACGCCACCCGCCATTGGTGCGCAGATCGTTGATACCTGCGGAGGTTTCACCAATCTCGGCGGAAAGATGGCGCACCTCGACGATCCGCTCTTTGTTCAGCAGGTTAATCTGCCGCTGCAAAATCGGAATCACATAGGCCTGCAACGGAATCAGCGCGACACCGGCCAAACCGAACCAGAAAGATTGCAAGAACAGGAACAGCACAATGATCAGCATCTGCCCGGCCTGAAACACCGGTTGGGCAAGGAAATCACCCATCAGCCCGCCCATCGGTTCCGCCTCCGAGGTGATCATACTGACCAATTCGCCCTGAGACGTCTCTTCGAAATAACTGCGCGGAAACAGCATCATACGGCTGATCAGCCGGAACCGGAACCGGCGCAGCAATCGCTCGGACAACACGCCTTTCATTGTATTCAGGCGCATTTTCAGCAGGCCATGTACGATGACCGCTGCAAGATACGCAAAACACAAGGTCAGCAGAAATTCCACCTGACTTAACTGAAAGCCAAACAGGTCTATCGTATCTCTCTCGGCGCCTATGGCATCGTTGATGATGCGTTTGGGCAGTTCAAGCGTGGCAAAAAGGAACGGAAAGGTGAAAACCGTAAACGCCAGTAGTATTAACTGTTCGCGGCTTGAGAATTTCCAGATGAAGGAAAACAAGGTCTTTTCCATCGCGGCGTCTTTCGCTGGGGGACGCAGCTGTGGCAGTCCTATTTTGGCTATCTCGTGAAACTAAGCCCGACGCGGGGGCATTACAACATGCCCTTCCTTCTTGCAGCACGGGCGATCCGCGACTATTCCGGTTTGAAACGATTTTCCCGGGAGCCAGACAATGTCCACCAACCAGCGCTTTGACAAATCCAAACTGCCCAGCAGACACGTGACCGAAGGGCCGGCGCGTGCGCCGCACCGGTCCTATTATTATGCGATGGGCATGACCGACGAAGAAATTCATCAGCCGCTTGTCGGCGTCGCAACCTGCTGGAACGAGGCAGCGCCCTGCAATATCGCGCTCTCGCGGCAGGCCCAGGCCGTCAAAGTCGGCGTCAAGGAACAGCAAGGCACACCGCGCGAATTCACGACGATCACCGTCACTGACGGCATCGCGATGGGCCACGAAGGCATGCGATCGTCGCTGGCATCGCGCGAGGCGATTGCAGACACTGTCGAGCTTACCATGCGCGGTCACTGCTATGACGCAATTGTGGGGCTGGCAGGTTGTGACAAAAGCCTGCCGGGGATGATGATGGCGATGATCCGGCTCAACACGCCTTCTGTGTTCCTCTATGGCGGGTCGATCCTGCCGGGCAAAGTACCCCCGGGCGCCAGCGTACCAAAGTCTTTTGCCGAGCGTGACCTGACCGTGCAGGATATGTTCGAAGCGGTTGGCAACTTTCAATCCGGCACCATGACCGAAGCCGAACTGGATATCCTTGAACGTGTCGCATGCCCGTCTGCCGGTGCTTGCGGTGGCCAGTTCACGGCCAACACGATGGCCTGCGTTTCCGAGGCCATCGGCCTTGCGCTGCCCAATTCTTCCGGCATGCCCGCGCCCTACAAGGACCGCGATGAATATGGCCGCGCGTCGGGCGCTGCCGTGATGAACCTGATCGAAAAGAACATTCGCGCGCGTGACATCTGCACCCGTGAGGCATTCGAAAACGCAGCGCGCATCGTGGCCTGCACAGGCGGTTCCACCAATGCGGGCCTGCATCTGCCCGCAATGGCGCATGAATGCGGCATTGAATTCTTTCTTGATGACGTCTGCGAGATTTTCCGCGACACGCCTTATTTTGTAGATATGAAACCGGGTGGGTCCCATGTCGCCAAAGACCTCTATGAGGCAGGCGGCGTTCCAGTTGTGATGAACGAATTGCGCAAGGCCGGCCTGATCCACACCGATTGCATGACTGTCACGGGCTATTCCATGGGCGAAGTGCTGGATCAGGTGGTGCGCGAAGCGGATGGCAAGGTCATCCACTCTGTCGCGAACCCGATCAGCAAGACAGGCGGCGTTGTGGGTCTCAAGGGCAACCTTGCCCCGGAAGGAGCGATTGTGAAGATCGCGGGTATGGGCGAGGAAGACATCGTCTTTACCGGCCCCGCGCTTGTCTTTGAATGCGAACAGGACGCATTTGAGGCCGTGCAAAACCGTACCTATAGTCAGGGTGACGTTTTCGTCATTCGCAACGAGGGCCCCGCAGGCGGGCCCGGCATGCGGGAAATGCTGTCGACCACAGCGGCATTGTCCGGTCAGGGCATGGGCAAGAAGGTAGCACTGATTACCGATGGGCGTTTTTCCGGCGCGACCCGCGGGTTCTGCGTCGGGCATGTCGGGCCCGAGGCTGCACTTGGCGGTCCGATTGCGCTGATCAACAGCGGCGACATGATTACCATTGACGCCATCAAAGGCACAATCGACGTGGATCTGAGCGATGCAGAACTGGCGACACGCAAAGCCAACTGGAAAGGCCCGCGTCCAACCAATTATGCCTCCGGCGCGCTATGGAAATACGCGCAACTTGTTGGACCGACCTATCTCGGCGCGGTCACGCACCCCGGTGCAGCGAAAGAAACCCATGATTACATGGATCTCTAGGCCTGCGGCGGCCGCTTTCGCCCTTTTGGGCCTAAGCGGCTGCGAGGGCGGCACCAAGAGCGGCCTTTTTGCCGGCCTTGGGGTCAGTACTGCAGCCGAGACCAAGCCCGTGGCACTGTCACAAGCCAAGATGGCTAAAGGTGCCTTCACTTTGGTTCCGCCTGAAGGTTTCTGCATCGATCAGGCCAGCCTGAAACAGCGATTTGCGTTGCTGGCCCGCTGCGAAGCTTTGGGGGCACCGAATGCAGGGGGTGGCGCGCCCTTGGGCATCCTTATCGTTAGCGTGACCCCTGATGCTCCGGTTGGGGCGCTGCCGACAGCGGAGCAGACCGCTGATGCCTTGAAGTTGGCGCGCTTTACTGCTGCTGAATCAGAGAACAACGCCATTACCTATCGTGCCGAAGGTGCTCCGCCAGTTGAAGGTATGGATGTTGTACACTGGCGCGGCACCGCGCAGATCGGGGGGCAACTGGTCGGCCTCGCACTCTATGGGCCCAAAGGCGGGCGCGCAGTGTCCGGTGAAGGACGTGAAATCCTCAACAGCCTGATCCGTCGCACGCGAAAGGTCAGTTGAACGGCGACGGACAACGCTACAATTGTTTCCGATTTGGCAACACATCCGGATTTCGATCCGGCATTGTCGCCAATTCATTTGAACGAAACCATTGCCACAGATAAAGTTCCGATAAATGAAACGAGGCGCCCTGATCCATGTCCAAACTCGGTTTCCGCTTGCTGGGCAGAAAAATGTATACGCAGAGCCTGCTGCGCTGGGCCAGAAATGCGCGTCATGCCAGCAAAACTGATCTGCCAAACCTCAGACGCCAGCGCAACCAAGCGCGCCGGTTGAAAGCGCATCTGGACCATCTGATCCATGTTGCTGATGAACGCCTGGCCCTGCCGATGATCGGCTCAAGCAGTTTTCCCAAACCCCACAACGCAGATTGGTCGTGGCGTCCCGAACTGTGGCGCGGCCCTTTGCCAACGCCCGGTTATAGCTCTGTCGAGACCAAAAGCATGCTGGGCAATGAGGTGACGTTGTTTCACGATTGCACGCAGTCCGAACTGACCCTGCGCCAGTTGCGCAATCTGCGCGAAGAGGATCTGGCCCCTTACGGTTTGCGTCTGGATGTTTTCAAATTTGACGGGTCTTTCCTGTCGCTCGTCGTCGATCTGCCAACTAGCGCTGTTCAAGGGCTTAAACGCACCCATTTATTGCGAATGGATGCCATCGTGGAGAAAGAGCAGCCGATCGAAATTTTTGCCCGCCTCAACATCCAGAACGGCCCCAATACCGAACAGCTGGTGCGGGAATTTCCTTTGGGAGATGACAAAATTCAGGTCGAATTTGATCTGGCCTATTCGAACATCAACGAGCGACGGGTGGAGAAGGCGTGGGTCGACATCATTTTCGAAAGTCCCCAGATGAATCAGGTGATCCTGCGTGACCTCACCTTCTCGCGCCGTCCACGCGCGTCAATGTAAGGAACTGCCCCATGAGTACGATGCAACTTACAAAGACCAAGATGATGCAGGGTGTCTGGCGCGGGCTGATAACCGATGCCGGTGAAGGCCGCCCGGAGATTGAAGTCACCCATCAGAACATAGTTGTAGACGACATCACACTGGAACAGAACGAAGAGAGCGGAAATTGGCTGTTGTCGATCCCGATCCCGGCTGTGGCGATAGCTGACGGCGTGCAAACCCTGATTGTGCAGGACAAACAAGCAGGCGAGAAGATCGGTCAGGTCACGTTGATGGGCGGCGAGGCACTGGGTGATGACATTCGCGCCGAGATGGACCTGCTACGCGCTGAACTGGATATGCTGAAACGTGCGTTCCGGCGACATTGTCTTGAAACGGGGTAAAGCGATCAAGTATGTGACAGCGCCCTAATGACGCCGCGCAATTCGGCCAATCCGCGCAATCGCCCGATCAACGGATAACCGGGGACGAGACTGCGACCCTGATCGGATAGCATGTGATGCCCGTGGTCGGGGCGGAACGGTATCGTATGGTCGCTGCGCCCCTGCGTATGGCGGCGCGATTGTTCGCCCAGCAGCACCGCAATCAATGCGACCATGTCCGTATCCCCGTCCAGATGGGCGGCTTCTTCGAACGATCCATCTACATCTTTGGCAACGTTGCGCAAATGCGCGAAATGGATGCGGTGCGCGACTTTAGCGGCGATGGAGGGCACGTCATTTTCCGGATTGGCGCCCAGCGAACCCGAACACAGCGTAATGCCGTTCGCTGGACTGTCATGCGCCGCCAGAACCCAGTCCAGATCACCACCATTCGATACAATACGCGGCAGACCCAGAATATCCCGCGGCGGATCGTCGGGGTGGACACACAGGCGCATGCCGAGGTCTTCGGCTGTGGGCACAACTTCGTCGAGGAACCGCTTGTAGTTGGATCGCAACGCCGCTCGGTTGATCCCATCGTAGTCCGTCAATGCGTGGCGTAACCCGGCAATATCATACCTGTCGAATGCGCCGGGCAACCCTGCCATGATCGCATCCAAAAGAGCTGAGCGGTCGGCCTCGGAAGCTTGCTGGAACCATGCGGCGGCTTTGGCTAAAACCTCTGGCGGATAATCTGCTTCGGCAGCCTGACGGCCCAGCATATGAATTTCGAATGCCGCCATGCGTACCGCATCAAACCGCAGGCAGGTCGCGCCGCCGGTTACCGGCGCGGCCAGATCGGTGCGAGTCCAATCCAGTAGCGGCATAAAGTTGTAGCAGATGGTTTTCACACCGTTGGCAGACAGGTTTGCCATCGACTGGCGATAGTTTGCAAACAACTCCGACAGATTTCCTGCACCTCTTTTAATGCGTTCATGCACAGGCAGGCTTTCGACGACGACCCAATCAAATCCTGCGCTCTCGATCTGGGCCTTGCGTGTCGCAATGGTGTGTGATGGCCAAACCTCACCGTAGGGGATTTCGTGCAAGGCCGTTACGATACCGCGCGCACCGGTTTGGGCAATCTCGCTCAGGGAAATCTCGTCAAGGTCGCCGTACCAACGCCAGCTTTCTAACATGCTGTCACTTCCTGCGCGGCACTGCGCGCCCCCAAAGCCCACAGGCGCGTTGCGGCATGTGTCAGCGGTGTGCGCAGACGCTCTGCCAGATCAGCGGGAAAGACTTTTCGCAGGGACAAAAGGGCCGTGACGGTATCGGCAGGCGTATCGCATGCAGCAGACAGGTCGCGCAATTCATCGGCAAGCGGGTCGCGCACATCTATTGGCTGGCCTGCTTCATCGCTGCCACCGACATACCGCATCCATGCCGCAATCGCGAGGTACAGCCCTTCCGAAGCGCGCCCAGCATCCATATTTTCGCGAAGCGTACCAAGGAGGCGCTGAGGCAATTTCTGGCTGCCGTCCATCGCAATTTGCCACGTCTTGTGACGCACAGCGGGGTTCGCGTAGCGTGCAAACAGCGCATCCGCGTAGGTCGCAAGGCTTACGCCTTGAGGGGCTTGCACTGCAGGTATCATCTCGGCCCATAACTGTCTGACGAAGGCCGCAAAAACGGGGTCGGCCATCGTGTCGGCAATGGTTTTGTGCCCGGCCAGATACCCGGTGTAGGCCAGCGCCGAATGGGTGCCGTTCAGCATTCGCAGTTTCATATGTTCATGGGCCGTCACATCCGACACCAGTTCAGCACCTGCAGCAGCGAAATCGGGGCGGTCGCCGTTAACGAAATCATCTTCGATTGCCCACTGCGTAAACGGCTCATGCAGGACAGGGGCGGCATCGTAGCCACCAATAATTCGGCCGATACGGTCGATGTCGGCCCGCGTGGTCGCCGGCGTGATACGGTCCACCATCGTTGAAGGAAAGCGCCCTTCAACCTTGATCCAAGCTCCCAGTTCGGGATCAATCTGATCCGCCAACTGCAGCACCAACCCGCGGACCAGTCTACCGTTTTCCGGCAGGTTGTCGCAGGTCAGGACCGTGAATGGCAGATGACCGGCGACGCGTCGCATCTGCAATGCACGCACCAGAAAGCCCGGGGCAGAAACGGGAAATTTGTTAGTCAGATCGTGCTGGATATCGGGGTGATCAAAGTTGAGCAAACCGGTAGACGGATTGTGGCAGTACCCTTTCTCCGTGACCGTAAGTGAAACGATCCTGATGGCAGGGTCAGCCATCGCGTCCAACACGGCACGCGGATTTTCCGGTGCAACGAGAACATCATTCAGAACTGTAATTTCCCGGATTTCCTCATGGTCAGGTGCAAGGGCGACTGAATGATAGGCCCAGCCCCGCGCCCGCAGCGCATTCCGGGTATCAGGATTGCGCAGGGACACGCCGATAATGCCCCAGTCCCCGCCAGAAGCGGCCATGGCGTCCGCCACATAGACGCAGCCAAAGGCGCGAAAAAACGCGCCAAGCCCCAGATGGACGATACCGGACTGAGAGGCCACTTTGTCAGCGGGCAAGCCAGCCTCCATCCACGTTCAGAATGGCGCCATGCACATAACGGGCCGCAGGCGTACACAAGAAGACGACAGCGCCCGAGATGTCCTCCGGAGCGCCCCAGCGGCCAGCCGGAATACGATCCAGAATGGCGGCGTTTCGGCCCGGATCCACGCGCAATGCCTCGGTATTGTTGGTTTCGATATAGCCCGGCGCCACAGCATTTACGTTGATGCCCTTTGCCGCCCATTCGTTTGCCAATAGTTTGGTCAGTCCGGCCAGGCCATGTTTTGAAGCCGTATAGGCCGGAACCCGAATTCCGCCCTGAAACGACAGCACAGAAGCGACGTTGACCACCGCGCCCAGACCGTCGCGCGCCAGCACTGCTTTGGCAAAGGCCTGCGTCGTAAAGAACACCGCCTTGAGGTTAACATCCATCACCGCGTCCCAATCACCTTCGGTATAATCCACCGCATCAGCACGCCGAATGGTACCGGCATTGTTGACCAGAATGTCGATGTCAGCAGCATCAAACAGCCTTTGACCCGCCATTGGCTCGCTGAAATCAACCAAAACAGAGGTCGCCGTCCCACCTGCGTTCCGGATCGCCTCAACAGTGTCGCTGCACGCCCTGCGACCCGCGCAAATCACCTCGGCACCCGCGGCGGCAAGGCCAACGGCAATCGCTTGACCGATACCGGTGTTGGCTCCTGTTACCAGCGCCCGGCGGCCTTGGAGCGAAAATGCGGCGTTCATTAAAAGTCCTCCATCGGCACCGTATTCTTGTTCATGGCTTCGACGTCGTCCTCTGCCCTCGCCCGGTTCAACACGTGATTGGTCCTCTCGTTTTAAAGGAAGTCGGCGCGGCGCAGAGACGTATTTTCAATCTGTGTTTGAGCGGCGCGTCCGGCACGGGTTTCATCCTTGGTATGGCCCTCTCAGAGCCGGTAAGCCTGTTTGGCCAGCCGGTATGTGAGATCCTGCGCGACCTCCGCTGCTTCGTCCCTGTCCAAACGGCCGGTTTCAACCAATGTCGCAAGGTACGCGCAATCGACCCGCCGGGCTACGTCATGACGGGCGGGAATAGAGCAAAAAGCGCGGGTATCGTCATTAAATCCCACAGTGTTGTAGAACCCTGCTGTTTCGGTTGTCATTTCGCGGAATCGCATCATCCCCTCGTAGCTGTCGTTAAACCACCATGGTGGCCCCAGTTTCAGCGCAGGATAGACACCTGCAAGCGGAGCAAGTTCACGGGCATAGCTTGTCTCGTCCAGCGTGAAGACGATTATCGTTAGCTCCGATCTGCCACCCACGGCATTCAAGAGCGGGCGCAAGGCTGTCACGTAGTCGGTTCGCGTCGGAATATCATAGCCCTTGTCGCGGCCAAATCCGGCAAAGACATCAGCAGAGTGGTTGCGCACCGAACCCGGATGGATTTGCAGGACCAATCCATCTTCAAGGCTCATCCTCGCCATTTCGGTCAACATATGGCCGCGAAAACGGTCTGCTTCGTCGGCGGTGCACTTGCCCTGCAGGGCTGTACCGAACAGGTTTGCCGCTTCGGCTTGGGGTAAATCCTCAGTACGGGCGGTGGGGTGGCCATGATCGCTTGCGGTTGCGCCAAGTGTCTTGAAAAACGCTCGGCGATTGCGGTGCGCGGCAAGATAACCGGTCCAAGTTGTGGCGTCTTCGCCCGCCATTTCACCCAAGATCTGGACGTTCTGGGCAAAACCATCGACGTCAGGGTCAATCACGGCATCGGGGCGATAGGTGGTTGTGACCCTGCCCTCCCAGCCACTTTCAAGGATCATTCTGTGCCAGCGCAAATCGTCAATCGCGCTCTCAGTTGTGGCAATGGCCTCGATGTTGAACCGCTCGAACAGGGCGCGTGGACGAAATGCATCCTGGCTCAGGCAGTCGTTGATCTGGTCGTAGATCGCATCTGCAGTGTCCGCGCTCAGCCGCTCGGTGACGCCGAACACCTCTTGAAACGCATGATTGAGCCAGATGCGCGACGGCGTTGCGCGAAACAGGTGGAATCCGTCAGCGAACAGGCGCCAGATTTTGCGGGGATCGGTCTCGACCTCTCCTCCGGCAACGCGCGGAACGCCCAAGGCTTCAAGGGGGATGCCTTGCGAATGCAACATACGAAAGACGTAGTGATCGGGTGTCACAAAAAGCGCTGCAGGATCAGGGAACGGTTCATTCTCGGCGAACCAGCGCGGATCGGTATGACCATGCGGACTGATGATCGGGAGATTTTTGACACTGTCATAAAGTTCACGCGCCAACGCCCGTGTCCGTGTGTCTGTCGGGAACAGCCGATCCTCATTCAGTAGCGCCAAAATTGCCCCCCTCTGAATCAAATGCGAACCTCTGTGCTCCAATTCACGAGATACATTATTGAGCGAGATTTTCTTGTCAACTAGTATCCCAGTTGTGACCTGACCCCGATCATGCCATATCTTTCCGCAATTGGGACAGGATCAGGGGGAGGCGCAGCAATGGGAGGTTCGACACGGCAAAGCGAAAATCCAACGCCCCTGTCAAAGATCAGGCCGCTTTACCAACCCACAGTAACCGATCAGGTTTTTGAGGAGCTTCAACAACGCATCCTCAGTCTCGCCCTGCCGCCACGCACCAAGATGTCCGAATCTGACACCGCCAAAAGAATGGGCGTGTCACGCCAACCCGTGCGCGAAGCATTCAAACGATTGGCAAGGCTGGGATTTCTGGTGATACGCCCCCAGAGCGGCACAATGGTCAGTCTCATCTCTGAAGAAGCAGTGCTGCGTGCGCGGTTTATTCGCACCGCTCTCGAAGTCAAAACCTGCCGGACGGCCTGCGCAACACTCACTCCTCAAGCGCGCACAGCCCTGATCAATATCATCGACCGGCAAAAGGCTGCTATGGCCAATGCTGACCGGAATGAATTTCTGGCCGCCGACGAAGCGTTCCACCGCGAAATATGCATCATCGCGCGGGTCGAATACGTCTGGGACCTGCTGCAAGAGACCAAGGCACATATGGATCGTATCCGCATGCTCTCGCTTGATACGTCGTCGCGAACCATCGCACTACAGGAACATATTGCCCTGTTGGATGCGTTCGTTGCCAACGATCCGGACGCCGCCGAAAAGATCATCACGGATCATATTTCGCGGATTCTAGTCCTGATTAAAGATCTCAAGGCAAAGAAACACAGCCATTTCACCGATACGCAGCCATAGACTGTAAGTTCTTCAACGGCGAAAGCACGAAACGAAAAAAGGCCCACCCAGCCAGGTGGGCCTTTGCTCAGTAGATCAACGCCTGAACCTTACTTGTCGCCCAGTGCTGACAGTCCTTTGAGAATATCGATGGCATAGGCCAACTGGTAATCCTCTTCGCGCAACTCGGCTGCTTTCTCCGCTTTTTCGCGATCTTCCATGATCTGGTCTATCTGATCTTCGGTCAGACTGTCATTGCTGATGCTACCGCGCAGGTCGGCTTCTGAACGCAGGGGACGGTTGGTTTGCGCCTCGTCTTCCTCGCCCTCCGGTTTTGGACGGGGTTGTGCCACAATAATGTCGGGCGATACGCCAAGTGCCTGAATAGAACGGCCCGATGGCGTATAGTAGCGCGCCGTTGTCAGGCGCATCGCGCCCTCACCACGCAGCGGCATGACTGTCTGAACCGACCCTTTGCCGAAACTCTTGGTTCCGATCACAATCGCGCGGCGGTGATCCTGCAAGGCACCTGCGACAATTTCGGACGCTGAAGCAGACCCGCCATTGATCAGAACCACAATCGGTTTGCCCATTGCCAGATCACCGGGTTTCGCATTCACACGATCGCCGTCTTCGGGGTTGCGCCCACGGGTGCTGACGATCTCGCCTTCTTCCAGAAACGCATCGGATACGGCAATCGCCTGATTGAGCAACCCACCGGGGTTATTGCGCAAATCCACGACAAAGCCGTTCACCTTGTCCATGCCACCGAGCGCCGCAACCTTTTCGTCGATCGCTTCTTTCATCTTTGGATAGGTTTGTTCGTTGAACGTTGTCAGGCGCAAAACGACAGTACTGCCTTCGGTACGTGATCGCACCACAGTCAGCTCAATGGTGGCGCGGATGATAGACACATCAAACGGTTCCGCCTCCCCTTCACGCACCACGGTGATCACGATTTCGGAGCCGACCGGCCCGCGCATCATTTCCACCGCATCATCCAGTGTCAGCCCCAGCAGGCTCTCCCCGTTGACGTGGGTAATGAAATCGCCCGATTCCATACCTGCCTCGTCCGCTGGCGTCCCATCAATGGGGGAGACGACTTTGACAAAGCCTTCCTCCTGCGTGACTTCGATGCCCAGTCCGCCAAATTCGCCACGCGTCTGTTCGCGCATTTTGACGGCGTCCTTGGGCGACAGATAGCTGGAATGTGGATCAAGCGAGGTCAGCATGCCGTTGATGGCCGCTTCGATCAGGTCTTCGGTTTCGACGTCTTCAACATATTGCGCGCGGATCCGCTCGAAAATATCGCCAAACAGATCCAGCTGCTCGTAAACACTCTCGGATTTTGCACTTTCCTGCGCCAGGAGCGGGCCAGCGATCTGGGTCGTCGCAAGCACCCCTGCCAAGGTGCCCCCAAGGGCCGCCATTGCAAACTTCTTCATCTCGTCATCCATCCTTGTCGGTGCGGAACCACGTCTGCGGGTCCTGTGGAACGTTGTCTTGCCTTACTTCTATATAGAGCGTTTCTGAGCGCTCAGTGCCAGCCCCCTCACGCAGGGGTGACAATGGGCCGCCGATTGCCGCCTGCGCGCCCGCCATAAGACCAATCGGCGTGCCGCGGGCAATGACCTGCCCGGCATCGCCATAAACCACGTCAAGGCCAGTGAACACAAACAGCGTGTCGGCCTGCGGTTCCAGAATGATCACATTCCCCATGTCCAGCAGTGCGCCCGCATAGCGGATGGTGGCCGCCGTGGGTGTGGTCACAATCGCGCCCGGTCGTGTTGCCACAATGATACCGGGGCGGGTCACGCCCGCTGCATCGGCTTCCCCTGCACGCCGTAACAGCAATCCCTGAACCGGCAGGGGCAGTGCGCCGATCTCGCCTTCCAGCGTGACAGGCGCAGGCGATGTTTCCTCGGACACAATTTCCGCCAGCCCGCTTGAAAACCCGTCCAGCGTTTCGGTTGACGCGATCAGGATACCCATGCGCACCGGATCAGCTGTAAAGCGGGTTGGCAGATCGGTGCGATTTGCCATCGCCTGATTAAGCCCCGCGCGCGCTTCCTGCACCTGTGTGAGACCTGCTTGTAGTTGCTGTGCCGCGTCCGACTGGAGCTTGCGCAGCATTTGAACATTTTCCAGGTCGCGACGCAGTGCATCCGCTCGGGCATTCAACGCCGGTGTCAGCTCGGCCAGCAGCATACCTGCGCGCGCCGTACCCGTCGGACCTTGCGGATGCAGTAGCGTTCTGGGGCCCGATGTATCGCCAATGCTTTGCAATACGCCAAGCAACTGCGCGACCTCTTCGTCACGCGACTGCAGCTTCTGGCTCAGCTGGTCTTCATTGATTGCAGCCTGCCGCAGCCCGGCTCGCATCGCACCCAAACCGCGTTCAAATGCCTGAATAGTCTCGGTCAGGGCCTTCACCCGATCCCGCGCGCCACCCGCCTGATCAAGCAGCGCGGCGGCATTTTCAAGCTGCTCTGCCGCGACCAACGCCTCTGCTCCCGCATCGGTCTGGGCGCAAAGCGCACCGGGCAGCAACAGACAAAAGGCAAGAGCACGGATCATCTGAACAACACTTTACCCGTCATTTCAGGCGGGCATTCCAGCCCCATCAAGTGCAGGAGCGTCGGCGCAAGATCCGCCAGCCGTCCATCCTGCATTACTGCACCTTTTGGACCACCGACCAGCGCCACAGGAACAGGGTTGACTGTATGAGCGGTATGCGGCCCGCCTGTTTCCGGGTCGATCATCATCTCGCAATTGCCGTGATCGGCAGTCAGAATCATCGCGCCTCCCGCCTGCTCCAGCGCCGCAACCACCCGCGCAAGGCCTGCATCAACCGCCTCGCAGGCTGCGATGGCTGCATCGAGTTTACCCGTATGCCCCACCATGTCAGGGTTGGCATAGTTCACCACGATCAGGTCGTATCCATCCTTGATCGCCTGCACGAAATGGTCCGTGACTTCGCCACAGGACATTTCAGGTTGCAAATCATACGTCGCCACATCGGGGGATTTGGGCATCTGCCGGTCTTCACCTGTGGCGGGCGCTTCCTCCCCTCCGTTCAAAAAGAACGTCACATGGGGGTACTTTTCGGTCTCGGCCAATCGAAATTGACGCAGACCATGCTGTGCCACCCAAGCACCCAGCGTGTTGGTGATCTCCTTTTTGGGATAGGCAGTGGTCATATAAGCGTCGTGGATTTTTGAATAGTCGACCATGCCCAACAGCGCAGACAACTCAGGGCGTTTGCCGGTGTCAAAGGCCTCAAAATCCGGCTGGCCAATGGCGGCAAGAATTTCGCGGGCCCGATCCGCACGGAAGTTCAGGAAAAAGACCGCATCACCGTCATGAATGCCGTCATAGCCCGCTATAACCGCAGGCTTGATAAATTCGTCGGTGATATCCTCTGCATACGATGTTTCAACCGCTTCCAGTGGGCCACTCACGGCGCGGCCTTCGCCCTGAACGATGGCCTTATACGCCAGTGCGACACGATCCCAACGATTGTCGCGATCCATTGCAAAATAGCGACCGGAGAGTGTGGCAAACCAGGCGTTGGGCGGCAATTCCTGACCGCCTGTTTCAAGGTACCCCAACGCGGAACGGGGGGCGACATCTCGCCCGTCGGTAATCGCGTGCAAAGCAGTGGGAATGCCCGCATCAGACACCATTGTGGCCGCGGCCATCATATGGGTGAGGTGACCATGCACGCCACCATCCGACAGAACCCCGATGATATGCATCGTGCCTTTGGTCGCGCGCACCTTCTCGATGGCCTGCAGAATCGCAGCATTCTCGTAAAAACTGCCATCCTCAATCGCCAGATCAATCTGGCCGAGGTCCATCGCCACCACCCGACCTGCGCCGATGTTGGTATGGCCGACTTCGGAATTGCCCATCTGGCCCTTGGGCAAGCCGACGTCCGGCCCATGCGTGATCAGGCTGGCGTGTGGACAGGTGGCCATGATGTGATCAAATGTAGGCGTATTGGCCAACACGGGCGCATTGCCAGCACGCACATCGCTTTGGCCCCACCCGTCAAGGATGCACAAAACCACTGGTTTGGGGATACTCATGCGCCGCGCCTCTTTGGTGGTGTTCTTGTTTTGACGCCTTTTACCTGCTGCGGGGCCGCGCGTGAACCTTTTTGTTGTGCCCAGTCCGGATGAGCAAGAACCGGGTTGAGCGGTGGGCGGCACCTGCTTAGCAAGCCGCCAGACCAGAGAGGAATATGATGCGTTTTACAGCCCTACCTACCGATATCGTGCGCCACTGGCAAAATGGCGGGTCGGATGCCCACGGGCAGACGCCCGAGCGCGTCATTTCAAACGGCGATGGCAACCGGTGCCGCCACTGCCTCGGACTCGTCCCCGAAGGCGAAACTTATCTGATCGTCGCGCATCGCCCTTTTGGCAGCCTGCAACCCTATGCAGAATGCGGCCCGTTGTTTGTCTGTGCAAACCCCTGCATGCGCCACGAAGATGACCATGCACTGCCAGCAACCCTTCAGTCAGCCACCAATTATCTGATCAAAGGGTACTCATGGGATGAACGGATCGTTTACGGCACGGGTGTTATTGTCACACCGGCAGAAATGGACGCCCGCGCAAAGGACATCTTTGCCGATCCCCAAATCGCCTTCATCCACATCCGGTCCGCACGCAACAACTGCTATCAGGCCCGAATCGACCGCGACTGAAGCCCTTGCCCCCCTGCCCGTCAAAGGCCATACAGGGGGCGCAAATCGGCTAACACCAAGGACCGCGCCTCATGACACTCCAAGCGCCCGAAACCCGCATTGTGAACACCTGGCGCGTCGCCTGTGACGGTGGCGAAGGAGGCCTTGGCCATCCCCGCGTCTGGCTGCAGATTCCCCATGACAAGGGTTTTGTGGAATGTGGCTATTGCGATTGCAAATTTGTGCACACGGATTTTGAGGGCAAGGCCTGAGCGGGCCGCTTTTCGAAACCACAGCCTAATCTTCGGTGTATATTTGCTGCGTTGCCCCGAGCGATCTGTGAATTAATCAACATTGCGCGTGCAGTTGAAGTTGCACAGCCTCCGGTCGAAATTTCCGTCCATTTGGAAGACGCGGAGTCGCGTTTTGGCGGGTGGCGGGACCCTTTGCTTCGTGGCAAAAGGGGGTCAGCGCCAAGGAGAGCATCAAAATGACATTCGGCAAAGGCCACCACCTGCATCTGATCGACGGCTCTGCCTTCATCTTTCGCGCCTATCACGCGCTGCCGCCGCTGACGCGCAAATCGGATGGCTTGCCCATCGGGGCTGTTGCGGGTTTTTGCAACATGCTGCACCGTTACGTCGAAGGCAACACGGGCCCGGATGCGCCGACCCATGTGGCGGTAATCTTCGACAAGGGATCACACACTTTCCGCAACGATATGTATGACCTCTACAAAGCCAACCGCGAGGCGATGCCCGAAGACCTGCGTCCCCAAATCCCCCTGACCCGCACCGCGACAGAGGCGTTCAATATTGCCTGCAAGGAAAAGGAAGGCTTTGAAGCGGATGACATCATCGCAACACTGGCCGTGCAGGCGCGCAATGCTGGCGGTCAATGTACGATCATATCCTCGGACAAGGACATGATGCAACTTGTTGGTAATGGCGTTGAAATGCTGGATGCGATGAAAAACAACCGGATCGACCGCGAGGGGGTTTTTGCGAAATTCGGCGTCTACCCCGAACGCGTCGTCGATGTGCAGGCGTTGGCAGGCGACAGCGTGGACAACGTGCCCGGAGCGCCCGGTATCGGGATCAAGACCGCCGCGCTGCTGATCAACGAATACGGCGATCTTGACACCCTGCTGGCCCGCGCGGGTGAGATCAAACAGCCCAAACGCCGCGAGACACTGATTGATCACGCCGACCAGATCCGGCTGTCACGCCGTCTGGTTCTGCTGGACGATCAGACGCCGCTTGATTTCACCATCGACGATCTTGAAGTGCGTGACCCTGATGCAGATACCCTCTTGGGTTTTCTTGCCGATATGGAGTTTCGCACGCTGTCCAAGCGTGTCGCAGATGCCTTGGGCAAAGAGGCGCCCACCATCGCAGATGCCCCCGCCGCGCCGGATGCACCCTCGGTTGATGATATCCCGTTTGACGCTGCAAAATACGAACAGGTCGGCGACGCCAATGCCCTGCAAGTCTGGATCAATCGCATTTACGAGCGCGGTTATGTCGCTGTGGACACTGAAACCACGGGCCTGAACGAGATGACTGCCGAGTTGGTCGGTATCTCACTTTGCGTGGAACCAGGGCAGGCTTGTTACATTCCGCTCATCCACAAGGCGCATCGGGGCGATGATCTTTTTGGCTCTGATGAACTTGCCGAAGGGCAGATGGCCACCGAAGAGGCGCTCAAAATGCTCACGCCGATGCTTGAGGATGAGAGTATCCTCAAGATCGGTCAAAACATGAAATACGACGCCAAGATATTTGCCCAGATCGGGATCACTGTGGCCCCGTTCGATGACACCATGCTGATGTCCTATGCCCAACACGCGGGATTGCACAACCATGGTATGGATACGCTGTCCGAACGCTATCTCAACCACCGGCCAATTCCGATAAAACCGCTATTGGGATCGGGGAAATCTGCGGTGACCTTTGACAAGGTGCCGTTGGAAGATGCCGTAAGATACGCCGCTGAAGACGCGGATATCACTTTGCGCCTGTGGCACTTCCTGAAACCGAAATTGCATACAGCACAGGTCACTCGCGTGTATGAAACGCTGGAACGCCCGTTGGTGCCCGTACTGGCCGCTATGGAACGGTCCGGCATCAAGGTCGACCGGGATACGCTGTCACGCATGTCCAACGCATTTGCCCAGAAAATGGCGGGTCTGGAGGACGAGATTTACCAATTGGCGGGACGCAAATTCAACGTGGGTTCGCCCAAGCAATTGGGCGAAATCCTGTTTGACGAAATGTCGCTGGAAGGTGGCAAGAAGGGCAAGACAGGTGCCTATGCCACCGGGGCTGATGTTCTGGAAGACCTTGCAACCGAACACGACCTGCCGGGGCGTGTGCTGGATTGGCGGCAACTGTCCAAGCTGAAGTCGACATACACCGACGCCCTTCAGGACCATATCAATAAGGATACGGGGCGGGTCCATACCTCCTATTCCATCGCGGGCGCGTCCACGGGACGGCTTGCATCGACGGATCCCAACCTGCAGAACATCCCGATCCGCAGCGAGGAAGGCCGCCGTATCCGCGAGGCTTTTGTCGCGGAAGATGGCAAAACGCTGGTGGCGCTGGACTATTCCCAGATCGAACTGCGCATCCTTGCCCATATCGCAGACATTCCCGCGCTCAAGGAAGCCTTCGCGCGCGGCGATGACATTCACGCGATGACTGCTTCAGAGATGTTTGGCGTGCCGATGGACGAGATGACACCCGACATCCGCCGCCGCGCCAAAGCAATCAATTTTGGTGTGATCTACGGTATTTCTGGCTTTGGCCTCGCCCGTAACCTGCGCATCCCGCGCAGCGAGGCACAGGGCTTTATCGACCGCTATTTCGAACGCTTTCCCGGCATTCGCACCTATATGGACGACACCAAGGCGTTTGCGAAAGAACACGGCTTCGTACAGACGCTGTTCGGTCGCAAAATCCACACACCCAACATCGCAGCCAAGGGGCCGCACGCGGGTTTCGCCGCCCGCGCGGCGATCAACGCGCCTATTCAAGGCACAGCGGCAGATGTTATCCGCCGCGCCATGATCCGGATGCCGGATGCTATCGCGGATTTGCCCGCAACGATGCTGTTGCAGGTGCATGACGAACTGCTGTTCGAAGTGGAGCAAGGGGCCGAAGACGCGCTGATCAACGCCGCCCGCGAGGTCATGGAAAACGCGAACGATCCCGTTGTCAGACTGGATGTAAAACTGACGGTGGATGCGGGTCAGGGAAAAAACTGGGCCGAGGCGCATTGATTTGAACCGTTGGGTGGGCTGAACGCCCACCCTCGTTTTGTGGGACTCATCATATCCATGACCGCCTCCATCCTCATCCTCTATTCCTTCCGCCGGTGCCCCTACGCGATGCGCGCACGGTTGGCCGTGTTGGCATCGTGCCAACCGGTCGAGCTACGTGAAGTGGTCTTGCGCGACAAACCTGCCGCCTTTCTCGACGCGTCGCCGTCGAAAACGGTCCCCTGCCTCGTAACGGAAACCGGCGCAATTGACGAAAGCCTCGACATCATGCGTTGGGCGCTTGAGCAGCGCGATCCCGAAGGGTGGCTGGACATGCCGGATGCAGGCTGGGACTGGATCGCGCGCGCGGACGGGCCGTTCAAACATGCGCTGGATCGGACGAAATATGCTACACGGTATCCGGAAGAAGACGAGACAGTTCATCGTGCGCGGGCATCCGAGTTCCTCACCGATCTGGACAGGCAGATCAGCGGCTGGATGTTCGGGCACCCCACGGTTGCAGACTTTGCGATCCTGCCCTTCGTGCGTCAGTTCGCATTCATCAACAAGCGTTGGTTTGATGCACAGCCTTGGCCCAAGCTGCAACGCTGGCTTGATGCCTTTCTGGCGTCAGAACGATTTGAGCAAATAATGCCGAAGTATCCGCAGTGGCAAGCGGATGATCCGCCGACATTCTTCCCACCCCGTTTGCCGGAAATAGCGAGATAGAACGACAGGCGTTTTGTTGATTCCAGACTCAGCCCGCGCGCACCAGTTTGGCAACCAAGCGCCGCGTGATCGGCGCTACGACAAGCACTGCTGGGAACGCCACCAGCCAACTGGGCACCCATGCCGAAATCCACAGGCTCGTGAACCCCTCCACCGGCCCTGCTGCGCGCAGTGTGGCGATACCCGAGACCATAAAGGACATCAGACCGGACAGGATGAAACCAAAAAGAATGGGTGCAAAACGGGCGGGGATCATACTGATTTCATCCATTCAGAAATTTATAGATGCGGCCACAGGGATGACGATCGCCAATGGTCCAGAAATTGTGTCTGCGGGTTTTTATGGCGCAAAGAACTGACGAAATTCACTACTCTGGCCTAAGGCGCACTCCTAACAGGAGAGTCCGTGGAAATGTAAGCCGGAATTTTCAAGCGGTATCATCGGGCAATTCATCCGAGGGGATGATGCCGAAGAACACGCCGTGTGACCAAACGCCGAACCAGCCCTCGTGATGAACGCCCAGATCTACCAACCGGTAAAAAGATTTGCGGTCGATCAGCGCCTCCAGATTGCGCCGGATCAGCACATAAGGGGCAGGTTCCCCCGTCTGTTCGTCCCGCTCTACCCGTATCGGGTGATCAGGGCCCGCGATGGCACTATCGCCCACGTTGGTCTGAAACGTCAAAGCGTCCCCGTCACTTTCGAAATCGACCGCTACAAAAGGGGCGTCATCGACTGTGATGCCGACCTTTTCGACCGGCGTGACAAGGAAGTATTTGTCCCCTTCCCGCAAGAGAATCGTCGAGAATAATCTGACCAGTTCAGGCCGTCCGATGGGCGTACCCAGATAAAACCACGTGCCATCGCGTTTAATGTGAATGTCCAGATCACCGCAAAATGGCGGATTCCAGTCCTCCACAGGCGGCAAACCGCGTGTTTTTGCGGCACGCGCCGATGCGGCAAGGCCTTCTGCGGACGGGGTAACGCTTTTTTGTGCAGCCATGTCTTTTGCCATTTCATCCAAAAGGGATACATTTACAGTAAGAGATATAACTTATGAGAAGCAAAAGTCATGACCCAACACGATGATATGGTGGCGCAGATTGAGGCGCTGAGCGCGAAACTTGCCGATGCCAAGGCCTCCATCACCAAACGTTTCATCGGGCAGGAGCGGGTTGTCGACCTGACACTGACCGCGCTTTTGTGTGGCGGGCACGGTTTGCTGATCGGCCTGCCGGGTCTGGGCAAAACGCGTCTGGTTGAAACGTTAAGCACTGTGATGGGGCTGCATGGCAACCGCATCCAGTTCACACCCGATCTGATGCCCGCCGATATTCTGGGCTCTGAAGTGTTGGATACGGCTAAAGATGGCACGCGCGCCTTTCGGTTCATTGAAGGGCCGGTATTTTGCCAATTGCTCATGGCCGATGAAATCAACCGCGCGTCACCGCGTACACAATCCGCGCTGCTGCAGGCAATGCAGGAAAAGACAGTGACCGTCGCAGGGCAGGACCGCCCACTTGGGTTGCCCTTTCATGTGCTGGCCACGCAGAATCCGATTGAACAGGAAGGCACCTATCCCCTGCCCGAAGCGCAACTGGACCGTTTTCTGGTGCAGATTGATGTCTTGTATCCAGACCGCGACACAGAACGCGACATCCTGATTGCCACCACTGGTGAAACTGAAGCGCAATCAACCGAAGTGTTCAGCGGCGGCGAACTGCTGGCCGCACAAGAATTGCTGCGCAGGATGCCCGTCGGGGAATCGGTGGTCGAAATGATCCTTGATCTGGTCCGCGCCTTCCGCCCTCAAGAGGACGGCGCGAGCGCGAAAGTACGCGAAACTGTTGCATGGGGGCCCGGCCCGCGTGCGGCTCAGGCATTGATGCTAGCGGTGCGTGCCCAGGCCTTGTTGCAAGGGCGACTGGCCCCCTCTGCTGAAGATGTGATCGATATGGCGCGGCCCGTCCTAAGCCACCGGATGGCGCTGAACTTTGCGGCGCGGGCGCGGGGTGACAGCCTGCAGACGCTGATTGACGAAACCGCAACTGCGCTTACCGGATCGAAAGCCGCCGCGTGAACACACCTTTAACCCTTCGCGCGCAAGCCGAAGAGCAGGCCTCCCGTCTGCCCGCCCTATTGGCGCGTGCGGAGCATTTGGCGGGAGCAGTTCTGCTCGGGGCACACGGGCGCAGGCGGGCGGGACTGGGCGATGACTTCTGGCAGTATCGCCCCGCGCAATTGGGAGACAGCCGCCGCCGGATCGACTATCGCAGAAGCGCCATGGGTGATCAGGAGTTCGTGCGAGAGCGCGAATGGCAAATTGCGCAGTCCGTGATGCTGTGGGTGGATCAGGGCGCATCCATGCGCTTTGCCTCTGATGCCAAGCTGCCGCAAAAGGCGGATCGCGCGCGGCTTTTGGGGCTGGCATTGGCGATCCTGTTGATCAGAGGCGGCGAACGTGTGGGGCTGACGGGCACGCAATTGCCGCCGCGGCGAGGCAATCCTCAAATCCTCCGGCTGGCCGATCTTTTTTGCCGCGACGATGCAGCGGATTACAGTCCGCCGGAACACCGCGCGATGATCCCTTATGCGCGAGCTGTCTTTATCTCAGATTTCATGGGCGATATCGAAGCGGTAAAGCTGGCCCTGACCAAAGCTGCAGATCGCGGGGTGCGGGGCGTGCTTTGCCATGTACTGGACCCCTCGGAAGAAGCGTTCCCGTTCACGGGACGCACTATTTTCGAAAGTGTTGGCGGCACGCTCAGCCATGAAACGCTTAAGGCCAACGACCTCAAGGGGCGCTATCTTGAGCGGTTGGCGATGCGCAAGGACGAGTTGCAACGGTTGTGCGCGCTCACCGGCTGGCACTATGGGTTGCATCATACCGAAAGCGCCGCGCAAACCGCTCTGCTGTGGCTTTACGGCGCGCTTGATGCGCGAACTGGGGTGCCAGCATGACGGTTTTGGGCGGGATTGGTTTCACTGCACCCTGGCTGCTGGTGGCGCTATTGGCGTTGCCGATCCTCTGGCTGATCTTGCGGGCCGTTCCACCTGCACCGATCCGAAGACGCTTTCCCGGTGTGGCGCTTTTGCTGGGCCTCAAGGACGACGAAAGCGTTTCCGACCGTACGCCATGGTGGCTGTTGTTGCTGCGTATGCTGGCCGTAGCGGCGATTATACTGGGGCTGGCCGGCCCCGTGCTGAACCCCGAAACGGATCAGGCAGAGGGTAATGGACCGCTGCTGATTGTGCTGGATGGGTCATGGGCCGGTGCCACCCGCTGGCCGCAGCAAACGCAAGCCATCGAGGCGCAATTGACTCGTGCGTCACGCGCCAACCGCACGGTGGGCTTCCTGACGCTCACAAAGCCCGAAGAACCTGCCTTTCAGACTGCCGATGTCTGGCGCAGCCGACTTGCAGGGTTTGCGCCTGCACCCTGGCAGCCCTCGATGACAAACGTTGATCGTGCCGGAGAAATCATGGGGGCGATGTCCGACTTTGACACGCTGTGGTTCAGTGATGGACTGGATTTTGACGGCCGCGATATCGTTCTGGATGCCATGCGCTCACGAGGTGCGGTCGAGGTTTATCAGACTGCAGCCAACGTCATGGCGATCAAACCGGCGGTTTACGAGGACAACGTTGTCAAATTGAGTGTCAGCCGCGCCGCGCCGGGGTTGGAGCGTGAAGTGATCCTGCGCGCAGAAGGCCGCGATCCGGCAGGCAATGCGCGTATTCTCGCGACGGTGCCTGCGACTTTTGATCAGGGGGCGACAACAACATCTGCGGAACTGTCCTTGCCTGCAGAACTGCGCGCGCGGGTCACAGCCTTTAACATCGCTGGCCAACGTTCAGCCGGGGCAACCACGCTGGTGGATGACGCATTGCGCCGTCGCGAGGTTGCGCTGATTGGCGGGCGGCAAGACCGCGAAGGGCTGCAATTGTTGTCTCCGCTGCATTACATAGAACAGGCGCTGGCACCCACGGCAGACCTGATCGACGGGAGCTTGGGTGATGTATTGCCCGCCAACCCCGATGTGATTGTGCTGGCCGATATCGCCACCCTCTCAGAGGCAGAAAGCGCCCCGTTGATGGAATGGATCGAAGACGGGGGCATGCTGATCCGCTTTGCCGGACCCCGTATTGCCGCCAGCGATATCAGCCGCGTGGACGAGGACCCCCTGATGCCCGTGCGCCTGCGGGCCGGTGGCCGTAGCGTCGGCGGCGCTATGTCATGGGGCGAACCCAAGGCGCTGGCACCATTCCGCGATACCTCACCTTTCTTCGGTCTCACGGTGCCTGATGACGTCGTGATCAGCGCGCAGGTCGTGGCGCAGCCGGATCCGACGCTGGCGGACCGGGTGATTGCCTCGCTGAGCGATGGCACACCATTGGTGACTCGCAAGATGCAGGGACAGGGGCAGATTGTCCTGTTTCATGTAACGGCGACGGCGGAATGGTCGACCCTGCCGCTATCCGGTCTTTTCGTCGAGATGCTGGAGCGACTGGCGGTTTCAACCTCCAGCGCGACACCGGATGCCGCTGCAATGGAAGGCACGGTCTGGACCCCGATCAGAGTGATGGACGGGTATGGCGCGTTGTCGGATGCGGGCAATCTGGGCGGGGTGGATGGTGTTGATCTTGTCACTGCCGCGCCCGGCGCTGACATGCCGCCGGGGATTTATGCCACAGGAGAGCGTCGGCTTGCGCGCAACGTCTTTACCGCGGACAGCACGCTGACGCCCGTTAGCTGGCCTGCTGATGTCCCCGTGCGCGGACTTGCCGTTGCACCGGAACAGCCGATAGCCGGTTGGTTGCTCAGTCTGGCAATCATGTTTCTGATGGCCGATGTAGTTGCCTCGCTGGCGCTTTCGGGTCGTCTGCTTAGCCGCACTAACGCGCTCACGGCAATCCTGCTTGCGTTACCGCTTTTCGCGGTGCCCGATCCCGGAGCGGCGCAATCGGATACCGATACATTTGCACTGGAGGCGACGGTGGAGGTTTCTCTTGCCCATGTGCTCACAGGCAACAGTTCAGTCGATGATATTGCCGCCGCAGGTCTGGCCGGGCTTTCAGATACGCTGTACTTCCGCACCTCGGTCGAACCCGCGCCCCCGACAGGTGTTGATCTGGAAACAGACGAACTGGCGTTCTTTCCTATCCTGTACTGGCCAATCACGCCTGAACAACCGCGCCCCTCCGCCGAGGCATATGCCAAACTAAACGCCTATCTGCGATCCGGGGGGTTGATCCTGTTTGACACCCGCGACGCGGATGTCGCGCGTTTTGGCACGTCGAGCCCCAACGGGCGGAAGCTTCAGGACCTTGCCGCGCCGCTGGATATTCCACCGCTGGAACCGCTGCCGGATGACCACGTTTTGACGCGCACGTTCTACCTGCTGCAGGACTATCCCGGCCGCCACAACAGCCGTGATATCTGGGTCGAAGCATCGCCCCCCGACGCCGAGCGCATCGAAGGCATGCCATTTCGCAACCTTAACGACGGGGTCACGCCAATTATCATCGGCGGTAACGACTGGGCCGCTGCATGGGCCGTGCGCAATGACGGCGCGCCTTTGCTTCCCATCGGGCGCGGCTATGCCGGTGAGCGCCAGCGCGAACTGGCCTTCCGGTTTGGCGTGAACCTCGTGATGCATGTGCTGACCGGCAACTATAAATCGGATCAGGTTCATGTGCCTGCCCTGTTGGATCGGTTGGGCCAATGACCAGTACCATCGTTTTTGACCCGTTAATCCCTTTATCGCTGCTGATCGTCGTCGCGATTGTCGCGCTGGCCACAGTGATACTCGCCGTGGCGCGTGGACTAAACGGATGGGCTTTGCGTGGTCTCGCGGCCCTGACGGTTGTTGGCGCGCTAGCCGGTCCGTCGTATCAGCAAGAGGACCGTGCACCGCTCAGCGACATTGTGTTGCTGGTCGAGGACCAGAGCGCCAGTCAGGAGCTGGGCACCCGCACTGCCCAGACCGACGATGCCGCCACCGCCCTTGCCGCGCAGATAACCGCGCGGCCCAACACCGAATTGCGTCGCATCACGGTGCCAGACGGTGTGGGAGATGCAGGCACCCAGATGATGAGTGTCATCGCGGATGCACTTGCCGAAGAGCCTCGCGCACGCATCGCGGGGATCATTGCCCTTAGTGATGGCCGTGTACATGACGCAGACCTGCCCGTTGATCTGCCCGCCCCGATGCATCTGATGCTTAGCGGAGAGGAAACTGATTGGGACCGGCGCCTGAGTGTGCGCAACGCACCTGCATTTGCCATCATCGGGGAACCGGTGACCCTTACTTTGCGCATCGACGATCTGGGCGCGGCGCCCGCTGGTGTGGTGCTTGTTCCGCTGGATATCTCCATTGACGGTGAACCCCCTCAGACGTTCCGCGTACCAATCGGTCAGGACCTTGAACTGCCCATTACGCTGCCACATGGCGGGCGCAATGTGATCCGCTTTTCCGTGCCTCTGGCGGACGCGGAACTGACCGACCGCAACAATGCCGCCGTAATCCAGATGAACGGCGTGCGCGACCGCCTGAGCGTCTTGTTGGTCAGTGGGGAGCCTCACCCCGGTGGCCGCACCTGGCGCAACCTTTTGAAATCAGACAGCTCGGTCGATCTGGTGCATTTCACGATCCTGCGCCCGCCTGAAAAGCAGGACGGCGTGCCTGTCAACGAATTGTCGCTGATCGCCTTTCCAACCCGCGAATTGTTCATGGAAAAGATTGAGGATTTCGACCTGATCATCTTTGACCGCTATCAGCGCCGGGGCATTCTGCCGTCAATCTACCTAGAGAACATCGCGAACTATATCCGCAAAGGCGGCGCTGTTCTGGTGGCTGCGGGGCCTGATTTTGCCAGTGCTGACAGCCTGTACCGCTCGCCCCTTGGGGTGGTTTTGCCAGCCACCCCGACGGCGCGGGTAATCGAACAGCCCTATCTGCCGGTGGTGACTGAATTGGGCAAACGCCATCCGGTGACATCCGGCATGCCCGGCAATGGTGACTGGGGCCGCTGGCTGCGTCAGATAGACGTGAGCAACCCGCAGGGCAATGTTGTGATGACGGGTGTCGATGATCGACCCCTGTTGATCCTCAATCGTGTAGATGAGGGGCGTGTTGCGCTGCTGGCTTCGGATCACGCGTGGCTATGGAGCAGAGGCTACGAAGGCGGCGGTCCGCAACTGGAATTGCTGCGCCGTCTGGCCCACTGGATGATGAAAGAGCCGGAGCTTGAGGAGGAGGCGCTAACCGCCACTGCCGAAGGCCAGAGCATGCGCATCACGCGGCGTACCTTGGGCGAAACAGTACCGCCTGTAACGGTCACAAACCCCGATGGCAGTACCGCGCAAGTGACCATGGAAGAAACGGGACCGGGCCTGTTTGAGGGAACATACCAAGGACCGGAGATCGGCCTCTACCGGTTGGAAAACGGCGAGCAGTCGGGGGTTATCGGCCTTGGCCCCGCCGCCCCGCGCGAATTTGTCGAAACGATTGCAGATGATCAGGCGCTGCTGCCAGTCACCACCGCATTGCGTGGCGGATCCCTGCGGATCGAGGACGGTCTGCCAAGGCTGCGCAATGTACGGCCGGGCCGCCCCGCTGCAGGTCGCGGATGGCTGGGGCTGACCCCGCGGGGTGCCTATGAAACCCGCGATGTGCGCCAAACTGCGATCCTGCCACCTTGGTTGGTGCTGATCCTATCTGCCTTCTTTATCACCGCCGCCTGGCTGCGCGAAGGGCGCAGATGATCAAACCGGTTTGCCGGAAGTTGACATTAGGTGACTACAAACATGCGCGCGCACTTTATGGTGCTTTAACGACAGGCGGATCGCTGCCTGATTTGCACGAAGGTCGTATCGCCTTTGGCCGAATCCTTACCCATCCCGGCACCGCGATCCTTGGCGCTTTGGACGCGGACAGCGTGGTCAGCATGGCAACGCTGCACATCTTGCCCAACATGACCTATGGCGCGCGCCCCTACGCCCTGATTGAAAATGTCGCGACCATCCAGACCCATGAGGGCCGGGGTTTTGGCCGCGCTGTCATGCAGTCTGCTGCCGAAATGGCATGGGAGGCGGATGCGTATAAGATCATGTTACTAACCGGGCGCCTTAACGGGGTGAAAGGTTTTTACGAACGATTGGGCTATGTCGCTAGTGAAAAACACGGGCTTGTTTTACGCCGCCACTGAGGTGCCTGTTGCCAAAGCGTCAGTCCAGCCTGATGTTGACCCCAGCCGCGCGTCCCTTGGCGTCGATTACCGTGATTTGGGTATATCCCGCACCTGTGAGCGGCAAGATCGCGTCCCGCCTTTGCAAACCGGTCAGCAGCGGGGCACCATCCACCAGAATGCTCAGCGGCAGCGCACCCGCGCGCAGTTTCAGCGGAATTCCGTCGCCGGTTTGTTTCAGCACTGCGCCGTTGGGTGGAAAAGTCACCACAGGCGCGTCCAGACTTCTGGCAAAGACCGCATCGCGCGCGCGAAATCGCTGCAACGGAAGCGGTAAAGAGGCCGTGCTGAGGATCAAGGCATCAGGCGGCGGGCTTGGCAGCGGGGTTGGTTTGGGTTTGAGACGGCCAAACACCTCGAACAGAACCGGTGCTGCCATATCGCCGCCAAAGGCCCCCGGCACTGGCGTGCCATCCGGCCGCCCCATCCAGACACCGACTACATGCGCACCGTCATATCCGATCGCCCATGCATCACGGTGGCCGTAGGATGTGCCCGTCTTATAGGCAATCTCGCCGGTGCGGGCAGCAGCACCTTTGGGTGGCATGACGCTGGCAAGAATGTGACCGACCTGCCACGCAGCGGCGGGCGACATCATGCGACGCTGGTTGGCAACATCGGACTCCTGCCGCCAGACCAATGACTTTGCGGTACCGCCGCTGGCAAGGCCGGCATAAAGCTGAACCATATCATTCAATGTCAGACCCACACCGCCCAACGCAACGGCCAGTCCCGGCTTGCCCCCCGGCACCACTGGCCGCGCACCACCTGCGCGCAAAGCGGCCATCAGCCGTTCCGGCCCCAGTTCCTGCGTCAAAAGGACGGGGGGAATATTGAGCGACAGCTGCAACGCTTCGCGCACCGTCAGTTCCCCCCGAAACTGCCCGTCAAAATTTTGCGGTGCATAGCGACCGAAGGCGACAGGCGAATCGTCGATCAGTGTATCGGGGTGGGCCAATCCCTCATCAAACGCCAACCCGTAGATAAATGGTTTCAATGTCGATCCAGGTGAACGCAACGCGCGGGTCATATCGACAAACCCCAGCGCACCGCCCCGCGCCGAATAGGCTGACGACCCGACAGAGGCGATAACCTCTCCGGTGCGGTGATCTGCCACCACAATTGCGGCAGACAGCCCGCGAACCTGTTTTGTGACAGACCGGCGGGCAAGATCCTCGACCTGCGCCTGCACCTGTGCATCCAGTGTCAGGTCATGACGTGGCGCAATCGGGTCAAGCTGACGCATGTGGTCTGCCAGATGTGGCGCCAGCCGCACAAATGGCGTCATTTCTGTCGGCACGGGCGCCAGCCGCATCTGGGCAGGGGCGTCAACCCGCGCCAGAACACGCGCGCGTGCGGCCTTGGCAGCCTCGGGGTGACGATCAGGGCGGCGCGCCTCCGGCGATTGAGGCAGGGCAACCAGCAATGCAGACTCTGCGATAGTCAGGCGCGATGGTTCTTTCCCGAACCACGCGAGCGATCCTGCACGGACCCCCTCAATGGCACCGCCATAGGGTGCATTGGCCAGATAAAGTGCCAGTATCTGGTCTTTACCAAGCCGCCGCTCAAGCGCCAGCGCCAGCCGTATCTGGCGCAGCTTGCCCTGCCAGCGCCCGGTACCCGAATTCTCCAGCAACCGCGCCACTTGCATGGTCAGTGTCGACCCGCCCGAAATGATCTCACCGTGCCAGCCCGCCTGCAACCCTGCGCGTATCAGAGCGAAAGGATCAACACCCGCGTGGCTGTAAAATCGCTTGTCCTCATAAGCGATCAGCATTTTGAGGAAATCACGGTCCACCTGCCCCGTTGCCAGCGCCAGCCGAACACGCCCGTCCTCGACTGGAAATACCCGTAACAGAGTGCCGGTGCGGTCATGTACCTCAACAGAGGTTTCCACCAGCACCGACGGCATCACAGTGGCGTCGATCCATTGGTCCAACATGTCCCGCGCACCCGCTGCGAGTGTGACGCCAATGGCCAGCGCGAAAAGCCCGTAGCGCCGGCTCATGGGATAACGGTCACTTGACCCGTCGCTGTGTTGGCGCGGTATTCGGGGCGGTACATGTCTTCCACTGTTGCGGCGGGGTGGTGATATTCACCGGGTGTTACAGCGCGCACGATGTACGCGACGCTAAAGGCATCCGCATTTCGCTGGTTCACCGCCGCAATGAAACGATCACTGCGGAACTCCGCAGTCTCGGCCTCACTCGTCTCGAGCCAGTCGAGCGCGCCAATCTGCCCGCTTTGCAGCAGGTTAGGATTGTCGATCTCGAAACCCGCAGGCAACGGATCATCAATAATCAGCCGTGCGCCAACGTTTTCGAATGGGCTCACCGTCAACACCACGACCATTCGATCCCCCGACGCAAAGGTATCTGCAACAGGCGCACCATCAAGTTTGAAATAGTTTCTGGTGATCTGGTAGCCATAGCCGCCCGCTTCCGGAGCGACCTCTGGCACGCCATAGGCGGTCATCGTGACGTCCAGCGCCACCGTGCTGGCGTTCTCAATCACTGAAGTCTGCGGCATGCGGTCATTCAACCGTTTGACCACCGGGCCACGGGCATCCTGCCCGTCCACACGCAACCCCGGCACTGCATCGGGGGACGCCAGCGCATGGGCCGCCATCAAAATCTGCGCGGCTTCCTGCGTCGACAGAGGTTTGCTGTACTGTCCCATACTTGACAACAGGGCGACAGGTTCAATCGCGGCGCTGCCCGCCTCTGCGCTCAATTTCATCACCGCTGCGGTGTCCCGCAGATTGGATCCGAAATCGTCACGCCATCCTTTGTCGCTGCCCGACATGCTCAACAACTCAGCCGCGCGGCGGAACATCTTGTCCGCGCGAATTTGATCACCGTAAGACGCGAGTGCAGCACCCAGTTGTGCAGCCGCCATCGGCGTGCCAAACGCGTC
>JBARUV010000224.1:0-1954 GCA_049645905.1 Sulfitobacter sp. | reverse complement strand
CGCGCATCCCCGGCGGGCGGCATTTGAGCGCACCAACGATCAGTTCGACCGCTGCGGCGATGCTCGCGACCTCGATGAACGACAGGCCGAGCAGCCAGATGTCCGGTCCGATGCCGTCATCTTTGGTAGCCAGCGGTGGATACATGAACCATCCGGCCTTGGGTCCGGCGTCAAACACCAACGACCCCAGCACAAAGAAGCCACCGATCAGGAAACACCAGTAGCCATAGGCAGACAGACGCGGAAACGGCATGTCGCGCGCACCGCAAAAGGCGGGCAGTAACAGGATGCTGATCGCTTCGAACATCGGTACGGCGAACAGAAACATCATCGCGGATCCGTGCATCGTAAAGAACTGGTTGAACCGGTCCGCATCCAGAAACGTGTTGTCCGGATATGCCAGTTGCACCCGCATCGCCAGCGCCAGCAATCCTGCAACCAGCATAAACCCGAAGGCGGTCAGGCTGTACCAGACACCAACCTCGGTGTTGTTCACAGCGGACCAGTACCGCCAGCCCTGCGGTGTCTTCCACGCCGCGCGCAGCTCTGCCTTGCCGCGCTCCTGATCCTGCTGCGCAACAGGTTCGGCCAGCATTTGTTCAGTCGGCGGATAAGGGCCTTGGGCTGCGGGGGGAGACTTGGAACCGGTCATTTCAGCGCCCTCAGATAGTCGGCAAGGGCCATCAGATCAGCGGCCTGCAGATGATCGTAGGCGGGCATTGCGACTTCGGGTTTCAGAGTGTCGGTATGGGCGATCCAGCGCCGGAAATCCTCGGCCTCCACCCCCAGAATCCCTGCACCCAGAGAGGTGCGGCTGCCGACATGGGTAAGGTCGGGACCGACCGTGCCAAGCGCCTGTGTGCCGCGCAGGGTGTGACAGGCGCCGCAGCCTTCGCGCATGAACACCCGGGCGCCGCGCCTTTGCTGGTCGGTCTCAGGCTGCTTTGCATCGCGCATCTCAGCGGACAGCCACACCTCAAAGCTGGCCGGATCCATCGCCACGGTCTCGAACGCCATCATCGCGTGGGATGCCCCGCAGAATTCGGCGCATTGTCCGCGATAGATGCCCGATTTGGTTGGCAGCAGTGACAGATAGGTTTCGCGCCCCGGAATCATGTCCACTTTGCCGCCAAGGGCTGGCACCCAGAACGAATGGATCACCTTGTCCGCGTTCATCACCAAGCCAGTACGCACCCCCGTGGGCAGGCGCAGTTCATTCGCAGATGTGATCCGCGTCCCGTCGGGCGTTTCGTATACCACCCGCCACCACCATTGTTCGGCTGTGACATGCACGCGCAGACCCTCGTCCGCCGTGCGTTGTGCATTCATCAGCGGCAGGCTGTAAACCAGCAGAGTGCCCAGCAACAGCACAGGAAAGATCACCCCGCCACCGACAATCAGCACCTCCGCACTGCGGCGCGACATCGCTTGGGGATTGATGCGGGTAACATAGATAAAAACCGCGCCCACCAGCAGCCAGAGGACGACCGCACCGGTAAACATCACCCGTGCAAGATCATACAGCGTTTGCGCATCCGCGCCGGACGGATCCAGGACCGACTGCCGCCCGGCACAGGCAGACAGCAACAGGACGCCGGTCAGACTGACCGGCGTCCTGCGCGGGCGATGATGCACGAGGGAAATCAAAACATCATTGCGCCAACTCGCTCATGTCACCGGCACCGGGATCATTATCTTGTGATTTCATATAGAACACCGTCGCAGCCCAAAGTGCCACGCCGATGCCCAGCAGAATGCCCGCGATCAGATATTGCACCGGGTCGCGCCCGGTCCATGGGCCGACGAAGACCACACAGCTTGCCGCCCCAAGATAGGGCAGGCCCATCGGCGCGGTGAAGTGGTCGTGATCCACCGTATCGCTGCGCAGCACCAGCACCGCGACATTGACCACCGCAAACACCGCAAGCAACAGCAGCGCGGTTGTCCCGCCCAG
>JBARUV010000223.1:0-3066 GCA_049645905.1 Sulfitobacter sp. | reverse complement strand
GCGCCGTCGAGCCAGATGTATTCGCAAAAGCCGTTGATATTCATTGTTTATTCCTTTTCGTTTGTGTCTATTCGGACAAGTTGGGGGCGCGCGAGCGCCATTAATATCTGAAGGTGGTCGGCCGGACCGCGCCAGTCGTTCTGTCGCGGATCAGACCGATATCGTGAAGCAGGTAGTCCGGCATTTCGCGCAGCCGGTGTTCATCGCGGCGGCGACGGATGGAGGCTTTGAGGCCGGGGATCGCGTAGAGTAGGAATGTCATTTCATGTCTCCTTGATTGATTGCTCTGGCGGAGCAGGTTGGTGGTTGGAATTCGCCGCTGGTTCAGGCGGCAGTTGCGAATGGGGCCGAAGAATTGGGCCGCCATTCAATCGTCACGCGGATCAACAGGGCCAGCAGCGCCACCGCACCTATCGCGAGTGCCCCGACATCGGCGCCAAAGGCGATCCAGGCTTGTGCGGCAAAGTCATGCATCGCCCAGAAGCACCCGCCCGCAAGCAGCAGAACCCGCAAATTAAGCTCGTTGGCCTGCATGCGACCAACCGCGATCAATATCGTTGCGGCAACGCTGAGTGCGGAAATAGGTCCCTGCCAGAACCAGAACCCGACTAGAGCCATCAGTCCGATCAGTGCATAACCAAGCCGGTGCATTGCGGCACTTTTTGCAGAAAGCAGAGCCGCTGCGGTTTGTACGGCGCACAGAATGTTGACTGCGCCAGCCACTGCGATGCCCAGGCAGAAATAGTGCATGGTAAAAGCCAGTGCTGCTGCCAGTTGAACCAACAGGATCATCCGGCGGGACCGAAAGGCCGGTGCGGATGTCAGAAGGACCGCTGCCGCAATGCCAGACAGGAGTGTGGGTGTGTCCTGCATCAGGAATAAGTCATTCATGGCCGGGTCCTCCGAAACCGCAGCGCATCGCAGGTGGGGTCACAGATGTTTGTGGCTGAGCTGACTTGCACACAGGGTTCGCGGGCTGGCTATTGCGGAGACTGCCGAACTGCTGCGGAAAGGTGGCTGTGAACTTCACGGCTTCCTTCTGGCCGCCGCTCGCGATCAGGGTTGGCGCGCTCTCTCCCGACAGTTGTCTTGGGGACCTCAAGGCACGTTTCGATGTTGCGATCTCCGCGTCAATAACGGCTTGACGATGCCGGCGCCGCGCACCTGCTGCTGCCAGCCCATCGGGCGTCAGATCAGATCGCGCAAGGCCGATGTCGTTTAGTTGGTGGTCATCGAATTTGGAAAGTTGACGGATAGCTTCCGAGATTTTCCGATCTTCTGCAGCGTTTGCGGATGATCGGCTAAAATGGCGAAGTCTCGCCCGCCACGCTTTCAAAACGCTTTTTGCCGTGGCGGCACCAGGTACCAATAATATGGTCACGATTGTCTCTCCTCATATTTGTTTTGCGACGGGCGAGGCATTGCGCATCGCTGTCGCCTATGAGGAGAGATTTACCGCTTTCATATTTCCCGAGTTTGTCCCGGATCCGGCTTTATTGTTTCTGTTGTTTCATTCTTGAAACAGCAGCGGTGTATATCAATCGAGACCGGAAACTGTTTTTCTTGCGAACTCGGGGTAGGCCAGCGCACCAGTCTCGACCCGGTCGATTCCCATCGCTTCTTCGCCTTGGCTAAGTCGCAACCGCATCCGCACTTTCAGAGTAAGCCAGACGGCGGTACTTGCGAGGATCATGAACGCAGAGACGGCAGCGGCACCAATGATCTGCGTTGTAAACGTCGCTGCAGGGTTGCTAAAAGCCACGGCAATGGTTCCCCAAATCCCGCAGGTCAGATGCACCGGAACCGCGCCGACCACATCGTCGATCTTGAACCGGAGCAGCAGGCGGGTCGTTGCCGCCATCAGTATGGTTCCGGTCGCACCGATCAGTAGCGCACCGGCGATTCCCGGCGTCACCGGTCCGGCAGTTATGCTGACAAGTCCGGCAAGCGCCCCGTTCAAAACCATCGTCAGGTCAACTTTCCGGGTCGTAAGCTGAGTGAGCGCTACCGCAGCCACGATCCCGCCGCAGGAGGCCATGATCGTATTTACGTAGACTTGGGCAATGATGATCACGTCAGCCGCCGACGACATCGACCCCTGTGATCCGCCATTGAATCCCAGCCAACCGAGCCACAGGATCATTGTGCCCAGCGTAGCCAACGGCAAGGATGAGGACGCAAGCGCGCGCACGCTTCCGTCAGGCAGAAAACGCCCGCGCCGTGGCCCAAGGATGATTGCCCCGATCAGCGCGGCCCAACCCGCCGTGGTGTGAACATGTGTTCCGCCGGCAAAATCCACGAAACCCATCTCGCTCAGCCAGCCGCCGCCCCAACCCCATGCACCCTGAATCGGGTAAAGCAGCGTCACCATGATCGCCACGAACATAAAAAACGGCCAGAGCCGGATGCGTTCGGCCAGCGTACCGGAGATGATTGATACCGCCGTCACTGCGAACAGGCTCTGAAACAGCCAAACCGAGGCCGAAGCAGCGCCGGAGCTGTAGTCACCCGATTGCGCAGCGTCATCTACCGGCGACCAGACAGCGAACGTCCCGAAGAAACCGCCATCAACACCCGTGAACATCAAGTTGTAGCCGGCGGCCCAGAAACCGATTGTGGCGATTGCCACCAGCGTGATGTTTTTCAGCAGGATCGTCGAAACGCTTTTTGTTCTGACAAGCCCGCCTTCGAGCATCGTGAAACCGGTTGCCATGAAAAGCACAAGCATCCCGTGGTAAAGATACGACAGGGTATTCAGGATGTACTGGGTCTCGGCGGAAACCTCGGCTATTGCGGGCGATGCAGGAAGCAAGGCCAAGCCGCAACTGCCGATGCCCACAGCTGCTTTTTTCGGGATGGAGGACAGGCGCATGGTCGAATACTCTATTCGGAATTGAAGATGTAACCGGCGCCGCGCACGGTCTTGAGGACGTTGGGTTTTCCTGGATCTCGCTCGATCTTGCGCCGCAGACGCGAGATCCGGATGTCGATGGACCGGTCAAACGGATCACAGTCACCGCGATTGGCGAGTTCAAGCAGGTTGTCGCGGGACAGAACCCGGTTCGG
>JBARUV010000222.1:0-10287 GCA_049645905.1 Sulfitobacter sp. | reverse complement strand
GTGCTGAATGGCGGCGAAGCCATGGGCCTTGTCGTCGTCGCCTCTGCCTGGGGGCGGATCAGCTATAACTTTCTGTTTTTCTTCGCGGCCCTTCAAGCCGTACCAAAATCCGTGATCGAAGCGGCAGCCATTGATGGCGCGCGTTTCTGGCGGCGGTTCTGGACAATCGTCTTGCCGCTTTTGTCCCCCACGACATTCTTCTTGTTGGTTGTGAATGTGGTCTATGCGTTCTTTGAAACGTTCGGGGTGATCCACACCATCACCGGCGGCGGGCCGCAGCAATCAACCACGGTGCTGGTCTACAAAGTGTTCTCTGACGGCTTTGTCGGCCAAGACCTTGGATCGTCGTCCGCCCAATCGGTGATTTTGCTGGTGGTGGTCGGTTTGCTGACCATCATCCAATTCAAATTCATCGAGAAACGGGTGCACTACTGATGGCAAAAGAGCATCAGGGCATGGTCGAAAAGCGCGGCGCAGGTTTATGGCTTACCCATGCATTCATGATATTGGGCGTGCTGGTAATCTTCTTTCCGATCTGGCTCGCCTTTGTCGCGTCCACTGTCACACAGCCCGAAATCGTAAGGCCGCCAATGCCGCTGTGGCCGGGGGATCAGTTCTGGGTAAACTATTCAGCCGCGCTGTTTTCGGGTGTGAATGTGCCGGTTTCCACGATGCTGTTCAACAGCTTCGTCATGGCCATCGGCATCGCGGTCGGCAAGATTGTCATTTCATTGCTGTCGGCCTTTGCAATTGTCTATTTCAGATTCCCCGGAAGAACATTCTTTTTCTGGATGATCTTTCTGACATTGATGCTGCCCGTTGAAGTGCGGATCGTGCCAACGTTTGAGGTTGTTGCAGGCTTTGGTATGCTCAACAGCTACGGTGGACTGATCTTTCCGCTGATCGCATCGGCCACCGCGACATTCCTCTTTCGCCAGTTTTTTCTAACCATACCGGATGAATTGGCCGAAGCCGCCCGCGTCGATGGCGCATCGCCGATGCGGTTCTTCTGGGACATTGTCGTCCCCATGAGCCGCACAAATGTAGCGGCCTTGTTCGTTATTCTGTTCATCTATGGCTGGAACCAATATCTCTGGCCGCTTTTGATCACGACAGATCCCGAAATGAACACCATCGTTATGGGCATCAAACAAATGTTCCCATCCGGCGATGATGTGGCGGAATGGCCCGTCATCATGGCCACCTCGATCCTTGCGATGATCCCCCCTGTGATTGTCGTGGTCAGCATGCAACGGCTGTTTATCCGCGGCCTCGTAGACAGCGAGAAATAACCTATGGCGACAGTCAGTTTGCGCAACGTCAAGAAAAGCTTTGGCAATACGGATGTGATCCACGGGATCACCACGGATATCGAAGATGGCGAATTCATCGTGATCGTCGGTCCGTCGGGGTGCGGTAAATCCACGTTGTTGCGTATGGTGGCGGGGCTCGAAACAGTGTCATCCGGGGACGTTCTGATCGGTGGCGAGGTGGCCAATGAAAAAGAGCCGATGGACCGCGACATTGCGATGGTGTTTCAAAATTACGCGCTCTACCCGCATATGTCGGTGCGCCAGAACATGGGCTATGGGCTCAAAATCGCGCGGATGCCCAAAGATCAGATTGAAGCCAAGGTGCAAGATGCCGCACAACTCCTGCAACTTGAGGCGCTGCTGGACCGCAAGCCAAAGCAGTTGTCAGGCGGGCAACGCCAACGGGTTGCAATGGGACGTGCAATCGTGCGCGAGCCTGCGGTGTTCCTGTTTGATGAGCCGCTGTCCAATCTGGATGCCAAACTGCGCGTCCAGATGCGCCTAGAGATCAAAGAGCTTCAATCCAAGCTGGGGATCACGTCGCTTTACGTTACCCACGATCAGGTCGAGGCCATGACCATGGCAGATAGGATGATCGTGATGAACAGCGGCGTCGCCGAACAGATTGGCACACCTCTTGAGGTTTACGAGACACCGCGCACGCTGTTTGCTGCGCAGTTTATCGGCAGCCCGTCCATGAATATTGTCGATGCCATCGTGAAAGACGGCAAAGTCATGCTGGAGGACACGCCTGTGGGTGATTCCGTTGGCGCTGACGGCCCTGTCAAACTGGGTGTAAGGCCGGAACACTTGGTTCTGGATCAATCCGGCCCTTTGATCGTCGAGGTCAAGATGACCGAACCTTTGGGTGCCAACACACTTTTGCACGGACGGTTAAAGGGGTCACCCGGGGGATTTACGGTGAGCCTGCAGGGTGTGCACTTATTGAACTTGGACAAACGGGAAATGCGATTCTCGATCCAACCCGGAAAGCTCCATTTATTTGATCCAGATAGTGGCCTTCGGCGCGCAATGTAGTTGTTGCCTTAGAGGGTACCCATAGAAATGCGCGCTCCGGACATTTGATCTCGCCACCCTGCTCAAAGACGTGCGCCACAGCGTTCTGTCGAGCGCACCTCAGTTGGGGCGCCGCGCCCGCAAAAGCATGGTCGAAGTGCACAACGTTACTCATCTTAAGTCTGTTGTAAGACCTAGCTGCCTAAGGTTGCCCCTATTGGATCCCCAATTCGGGATTTGACTACAGTCTAGGGGATTAGGTGATGTTTTCCGAAGGAACCCGCCGGGGGCGGTTATTGCTACTGAACAGCTTGCTCTTCAAATGCACAATGCTGATTGCCGCCTGTGTCGTGGTCGTAGTCGGGGTCATCGAAACCCGCGGGCACTATGCTTTGAAACACAATATAAACGCAGATCTGGCAGATCGTTCCGCCCAATTGACGGGGCGGTTGGCCCGAGAACTTGCCGATGCCTCTGCATTTTCGAATTTGCAGGCGATGACCGAAACCGTTTCTGTCGCTCTGGAACTGGCAGGTCAAGATGCAGCTGGCGTGGCAGTCTTCGATCAGTCGGGTACCCTTGTCGTTTCACAAGGTGACGAAGCGTTTGATGTTTTACGAGTCCGCGATCTGGCTCAGGCGGCAATTGCTGGAAATTCTTTCGTCAGTGACAGTAAAGGAACAACAACGGCAAGCCCGATATCGTTTGGTGGAAACCTTGCGCCAGTCGGGGCGGTTGTTACGGTTTGGACGGACGCGTTCAGGCATGCTGAACGTTTCAAAAATCAGGTATCGAACTTCTTTATCGCATTGCTTCTTATGACAATAATGTTGCCTCTGGCGGTGGTGTTTCTGCGCAACCGGATCACCGTGCCGCTGATCCGGTTGGAACAATCAATGATCGACATTGCAGCAGGCGGGTTTCAAATCAATGTGCCGTTTGTTGAGCGTCGAGACGAAATTGGCCAGATCGCTGTCGGAATTGACCGGTTCCGACTGGCGCTTGGCGAGGCCAATGACTCCGCGCGCGAATCAACTTTCAAGAGCGCAGCTTTTGTGGGTTCCTCGGCGCCGATGATGATAGTGGATGAAGATTTTTGCGTCACATTTGTCAATCCTGCATGCGAGGCGATGATGGAAACGCTCTTGCCTGATGTCAGCGAACTCTGGCCGGGTGTGACGCCTCAAACTCTTGTCGGCGCCGGTTTGCAAGATGTTGCAGGAATCAAGCCGGTTCTGGACCAGATGAGTGACCGAAGTGCCGGTCAGCTGGACAGCGTGCGCACTTCCGAATTGCGGCTGTCTGTCGGACGTCATATTCTGCGCCTGCGCATCAATCCCGCGCTGGATCAGCACGGACGTATTTTAGGCTGTGTCATCGAATGTCATGATTTGACGGTGACCCAGCGCAACACAGCCCTGTTGGACGCCATAAACACCAGTCAGCTCCGGCTGGAATTCGGGCCAGATGGAAATTTGATTGATGCCAATGATAATTTTCTCAAGCTTATCAACGGCACCGCTAGCGATGCAGCAATCTGCCACTTTGCCAAGATGTTTGCGGGAAATCTGGCTGATGACAGCGATGGTACAAAATTTGTTAAAAGTGTTCTGGACGGTGAAATCATACAGGGTCGCTTTAATGTGGCTAGTGCCTTTGCAAAACGCACCTTCGTGATGGAGAGCAGCTTTGCGCTGATCTCAGACGAGCAGGGCAAGAATGACGGTGTGATTTTCCTCGCAAATGATGTGACCGTTCAAGACAGTCAGATGCGTGAGGGCGAACACGCGCGCGCGCTTGCTGTGCAGGAACAAGCGGATGTAGTGGCGAAGTTGGGCACCGCGCTGACCGACCTGTCCAACGGCGATCTGGACACGCGCATCGAAGCGGATGTCCCCCCCGCCTATGAAAAGCTCCGGTCGGATTTCAACAGCACGGTTGCTGCCCTGCGGGAGGCCATCGCTTCGGTTGCCCACAATGCTTCCTCTATCCGCAGTGAAACCGGGGAAATCACATCCGCAGCAGATGATCTGTCGCGTCGCACCGAAAAACAGGCCGCTACGCTGGAGGAAACAGCCGCAGCTCTGGATGAACTGACAGTGTCCGTGCATTCGGCGGCTGAAGGCGCCGATGACGCCAGCAAAATGGCCTCCGAAGCGCAAAAGAATGCAGAACAAGGCGGCGATGTGGCCCGGCAGGCAGTGGCGGCAATGGACGGGATCGAGGCCTCCTCACAGGAGATTTCCAAGATTACTTCGGTTATTGATGACATTGCGTTTCAGACCAATCTGTTGGCTTTGAATGCCGGTGTGGAAGCAGCCCGTGCAGGGGAGGCCGGGCGGGGCTTTGCGGTGGTGGCTACTGAAGTGCGCGCGCTGGCGCAGCGATCTTCCGAAGCTGCGCGCGAGATCAACGCGCTCATCTCATCAAGCGGCGAGCAGGTCCAACATGGGGTGGAATTGGTGGATCGTACCGGCGCTGCGCTGTCGTCGATTGTCACATCGGTATCGGAGATTTCGATCCGTGTTTCTGCAATCGCGACGTCAGCACGAGAACAGTCCAGCGGATTGGCCGAAATCAACGCGGCTGTCACGGAACTTGATCATGTCACCCAGCAGAACGCGGCGATGTTCGAACAGACAACAGCTGCAAGTCATGCGCTGACGGCAGAGGCTGATGCGCTGGCGCTGGCTGTCTCGCGCTTTCGGATGGAGGGGATGCCAGCCATTAGAGATCGCCGAAAACAGTCCACGCCACCCGTCCAGGCGCATCCATCGGTGGCCAATTTTCAGGGCAGTGCCGCACTGGAAATCACGCCGTATCCCGATGACGATGGCTGGGAGGAGTTCTAGGTGATCGCGCCGCAGCGGTAGGTCAAGCGCACGTTGCCCTAGTCTTGTCTGCCTGCAAAGCGTTCGGACCATTCTGTCCGGTCCTCATCACTGATTTTGGCAAAGAGAACCTCGGGCACATCAAACCGGTGGCCTGCGGGCAGGAAAGCCAAAGCTGTCGGTACGTCATCCGGCCACTCTGACGCATTGACCTTCATAGCTTTCAGCATTGAGGCGGCGGCAGTCGGAATAAAAGGTGCAGACAAAACCGCATAAAGCGGTATCAGATTCAGCGCGAGGCGCACCTGAGCCGCGGCCTTGTCGGGATCTGTCTTGAACGTTGTCCACGGGGCCTGTGCTTGCAGGTACTCATTGCCTGCCGCCCAGATCGCACGCAATTCCTGCGCGGACTTGCGGACTTCGATGGCATCCATCTGCGTCTGATAGCGCGCCACGCGGTCGGTCAGATCGGAAATCAGTGCTTCTTCTGCAGGGCCGTAGCTGCCCGCTTCCGGCACTGCTTCGCCGAATTTTGAACGGCAGAATTTTGTGATGCGACTGATGAAATTGCCGAGGACATCCGCCAGATCCTTGTTCACCGAGGTCTGGAAATTCTCCCATGTAAATTCCGCATCCGATGTTTCCGGCGCATGGCTCAGCAACCACCAGCGCCAGTAGTCCGCTGGCAGGATCGACAAAGCCTGATCCATGAACACGCCGCGCCCGCGCGAGGTCGAAAACTGGCCACCGTCATAGGTCAGGAAATTAAACGATTTGATGTAGTCAACCAGCTTCCACGGCTCACCGGAACCAAGGATCGTTGACGGAAAGCTGAGCGTGTGGAACGGCACGTTGTCTTTGCCCATGAACTGGGTGTAGCGCACATCATCGGCGCCTTTGTCGGTGCGCCACCAGCGTTCCCAATCTGCCCCTTTTCCCGCGTCAACCCATTCCTGCGCGCAGGCGATGTATTCAATAGGGGCATCGAACCAGACGTAGAACACCTTGCCTTCCATGCCCGGCCAATCCGCGCCAGCGCGTTTCACCGGCACACCCCAGCTGAGGTCGCGGGTGATGCCACGATCCTGTAGTCCGTCACCGTCGTGCAACCATTTCTTGGCGATCGACGTGGTCAGGACAGGCCAGTCGGATTTGCTGTCGATCCATGCATCAAGCTGGTCCTTCATCGCACTCTGGCGCAGGAACAGATGCTTGGTCGGGCGCATTTCCAAATCGGTCGCACCGGAAACGGTAGACCGGGGGTTGATCAGGTCTTCGGGATCCAACTGCTTGGTGCAGTTGTCGCACTGATCGCCGCGCGCCTCTTCAAATCCACAGTTGGGGCAGGTGCCTTCTACATAGCGGTCAGGCAGAAAACGGCCATCGGTGGGGGAGTAGATCTGGCGTTGATCCACTTCTTCGATCAGTCCCTGATCGGCAAGCTGCGCGGCAAAATGTTGTGTAAGTGCGTGGTTTTGCGGTGAGGACGAGCGCCCGAAGTGATCAAAGGACAGGCCAAAATCAGCGGCGATTCCGGCCTGTATTTCGTGCATTTCAGCGCAATAATCTGCGACAGGTTTGCCCGCCTTTGCGGCGGCCAGTTCGGCAGGCGTACCATGTTCGTCCGTGGCGCACAAAAAAAGCACCTCATGACCACGTGCGCGCAAATACCGTGCGTATAAATCGGCGGGCAGCTGGCTGCCCACGAGATTGCCAAGGTGTTTGACCCCGTTGATGTAAGGAATGGCGGAAGTGATCAGATGTCGGGCCAAGGGACGTGCCTTTTCGTGAGGTGAGACCCCGCTTTAGCAGCACAGATGCGCCCGCGCCAGAGGGTCGCGCGCCGCCGCGCTACCGTTGGCGGGTTTTGCCGAACAGACGCCCCACCAGAAAGGTCGTGCGCGGGACGCTGATGAAGCGGGTGCGCGTCTTTGTTGTGTCACGGGCGCGCATCCGGATCAGGCCAAACACCACCAGAACGATATGGGCGGCAGAAATCATCAGGAACAACGCGCCGGGGCCATAGCCGTCAATCAGAACAGAGGCCAGGTAGGGTGCGAAAATTGCCCCCAGCGCGAACCAGAACATCAGGGCGGCGGACAGTTCCACCCTTTCTTCGTCTTTGGCAAAATCATGGGCGTGGGCGGCGGCCACGGAATAGATCGGAAAGGTGGTCAAACCGAACAATCCTGCGGCCAACATGATCCCGAATGTGCCGAACCCTGCGGCACCAACGGTGATCATGGCGCTGAGAATCGCAGCGATCGATAACCAGATCAGCACCCAACGGCGGTCGTATTTATCCGCAAGCCATCCAACCGGAAACTGCGCCAACGCCCCTCCGAGCACAAACGCAGCAAGAAACCAGGCGATCTGGCCTGCGCTAAGGCCGACTTCCTGGCCGTAAATGGGGCCGACCATTCGAAAGGATGCGCTGGAAACCGCGGCGACCACCACACCGGCTGCGGCCAGAGGCGAGCGTTGATAGGCAAGCATCGGACGCAGACGGGGGGAGGTAGGGGTTTCAGGCTGCTTAACCTTGGTCAGGGTGATCGGTAACAGCGCCGCGCAACAGCCAATCGCCAACAGGTTGTAAGAGACATAAGATGCCGGTGCCAGCACGCCCACAATCATCTGCGCGCAGAGCGATCCGGTCATATCCACCACGCGGTATAGGCCCATCGCACGCCCCCGCGATTGATTTGTGACCTTGGCCTGCAGCCAGGCTTCAATCACTGTATAGCAGCCCGCCACGCACAGGCCTGAACCGATGCGCATCATGCCCCAGGCGTAGGCGTCCAATACGATCATATGGGACATCAGGCTGATCGCCCCGACAGCGGTAAAAGCAGCAAAGGCACGGCTGTGCCCGATGGAACCCATTAGGCGCGGCGCCCACCAGCACCCGATAAAGAAGCCAAAGAAATGTGCGGAACCGAGCATGCCGATTTCCTGACGGGAAAAGCCAAGTTGCAGGCCGGACAGCACATCAAGCGGGCCAACGCCGCCCGAAGACAGCTGCAACAGGATCACAGAAAGAAACAGGGCGGCAAAGGATATCAGCAAACGCATGTCTATGGGGTACGCGGTTTTTTCCTGCTCCCCAATATGGAATGCGACCCTGTTCGTCGTTTTTGCCGCTTTGGCTTGCGGTGGCTGGTTTGCCCGCTAGTTTGGCGACAAACGAAAGGTTTTTTGAATGAAAATGAACAAGCTTGGTAGCAGCGATATCGAAGTCTCGCAGCTTTGTTTGGGGTCGATGACCTGGGGCACGCAAAACACTACACAAGAGGGCCATGACCAGATTGACCGCGCGCTGGCGGCAGGCATCAATTTCATTGATACCGCCGAAATGTATCCGGTAAATCCGGTGAGCGCAGAAACGACGGGGCGCACCGAAAGCGTTATCGGGTTATGGTTTGAGCGTGATAACAGGCGCAATGACGTGGTGCTCGCTACCAAACATTCCGGCGAAGGCATGATGCATGTGCGGGACGGTGCGCCGATTTCCTCGGGTACGATCCCGAAAACTATCGAGGGTTCCCTGCGCAGGCTGAAGACAGATTATATTGACCTCTACCAGTTTCATTGGCCCAATCGTGGCAGCTATATGTTTCGCAAAAACTGGCGGTTTGACCCGTCAGGCCAGAACCGTGCCGACACCATTGCGCATATGGAAGACGCGTTGGGAGCCCTGCAGCGCGAGGTCGAGCGCGGGACCATCCGGGCGTTTGGTCTGAGCAATGAAAGCGCGTGGGGGCTGACACAGTGGCGTGCTGTCGCGGACCGCGTGGGCGGACCACGCCCTGTTTCGGTGCAGAACGAATATTCGCTGATGTGTCGTATGGCCGATACCGACGTGGCCGAAGCCTGCATCAACGAAGAGGTTGATATGCTCGCGTTTTCGCCGCTCGCAGCAGGGTTGTTGACGGGCAAATATCAGAATGGCGCGGTGCCGGACGGATCGCGGATGTCTTTGAATGAAAATCTGGGCGGGCGTAAGTCGCCCCGTGCATTCGAGGCGGTCGGGGCCTATCTGGAGGTTGCGCAGAAACATGGGCTCGACCCTGTGCATATGGCACTGGCCTGGTGCATGGCGCGGCCCTTCATGGGGTCAGTGATCTTTGGGGCCACGTCGACGGCACAATTGGAACGGTCCTTGGGCTGCGTTGATCTTGAGTTGGGTGACGCCTTGCTGGAAGAACTGGATATGGTCAACAAGGCGCACCCTCTGCCGTATTGATAGCAGCATTACTGCAACCAGCCGATAAAGGTCGAACGCGCGTTTGCGTCATAAGGCTTCGTTTTTGGCATGGCCTTGGCATTGCGCCTGAGCCAAGGTGCCCAAAATCGTACCCCAAGCAACGCATCGCCCAAAGGAATCCGCCCATGCCGCTGAACATGAACCAAGACGTCTTTATCACCTGTGCCGTTACCGGGTCCGGTGCGACACAGGACCGCAGTCATCACGTGCCGCGTTCCCCAAAGCAGATTGCCGACAGTGCCATTGCGGCGGCAAAGGCGGGGGCGGCGATTGTGCATTGCCATGTGCGTGATCCTGAAACGGGCGCGCCCAGCCGTGATTTGCGGATGTTTCGCGAAGTGACGGATCGGGTTCGGGACTCTGACACTGATGTTGTGTTGAACCTGACGGCGGGCATGGGCGGCGACATTGTATTCGGTGATGTGGAAAACCCGATGCAGTTGAGCCAGCAGGGCACAGACATGGCGGGCGCGTCCGAACGGGTCGCCCATGTGGCGGAATGTCTGCCGGAAATTTGCACGCTCGATTGCGGGACGATGAACTTTGCCGAGGCGGATTATGTGATGACCAACACGCCGGGCATGCTGACGGCGATGGGGCGCATGATGACCGAAATGGGCGTGAAGCCCGAGATCGAGGCCTTTGACACCGGCCATTTATGGTATGCAAAACAACTGGTTGCGGATGGGGTTCTGGACAGCCCTGCTTTGGTGCAGCTGTGCATGGGCGTGCCTTGGGGCGCGCCGGATGACCTCAACACCTTTATGGCGATGGTCAACAACGTGCCGCAGGACTGGACGTTTTCCGCGTTTGGTCTGGGGCGCAACCAGATGGCCTATGTTGCTGCCGCTGTACTGGCGGG
>JBARUV010000221.1:0-3354 GCA_049645905.1 Sulfitobacter sp. | reverse complement strand
CCAAAGCACCCTTTTTGACCCATTCTGTTTTGAACAACGGCTCAGGTTCGGGCAAGCGGCTGGCTTCCACTGCAATATCCGCGCCTTCCAGACAGGACTGCCAATCCCCGGTGACAGTAATTTTGCGTTGCAGATCAGCCTCCAGCTTGGCGGCAAATGCCTCCCGGCTTTCGGGTCTGCGCGAATGGACGCGCACTTCGTCAAAATCAAACAGCGCACACAGCAGGCGGATGTTCCAATAGGCCGTTCCCCGTGCCCCGATATGCGCCAGCACTTTGGGATTTTCGGGCGCGAGATGTTTCGCCCCGAGGGCCGTGATCGCACCTGTACGCATTTCGGTTATCCCGGTGGCATCCACAAGCGCCTTGGGCGCGCCGTTGCGCGGGTCAAACAGGGTTAACAACCCGTACTCACTGGGCCGCCCTTCTTTGTAGTTGTCGACAAAATCCCCAACCACCTTGGTACCGGCAGCATCAATCTCTCCCCCGATCCAGCCACGCAGCACATTGAAATGCCCGCGTGCCCCTGCTCTTGGCCGGATATGAGTGCGCGGTTCAATCGACGTATCGCCCCGCCCCTGCATAGCAAGGCTGGCCTCGATTGCCGCCAATATCTCGGCATCGCTCATGGCCAGATCCGCAATATCAAAACGATTGAGGTAGTCGAAATATACCGGTGGTTGCGTCATAAATTCCCCTGTGGTCGCTTCTGCATTTTCACATCCACCATCGCTTCTTCGGCGATCATGGGCTCTAAAGTGCGACGTCCTGCGCCAGAATACCGGGCAGGTTCAGACCATTCTCGCGCGCGCAGTCTAGCGCAATTTCATACCCCGCATCTGCATGCCGCATTACACCGGTCGCCGGATCATTCCACAGAACACGCTTGATACGCTCGTCAGCCTCTGGCGTTCCGTCACAACAAATTACCATGCCGGAATGTTGGGAAAATCCCATCCCGACCCCGCCGCCATGATGTATCGACACCCAGGTCGCCCCGCTCGCCGTGTTGAGGAGCGCGTTCAGCAAAGGCCAGTCACTCACAGCGTCGGACCCGTCTTTCATCGATTCCGTTTCGCGGTTCGGAGAGGCAACAGACCCTGAATCCAGATGATCACGCCCAATCACAACCGGCGCTTTTAATTCACCGGTGCGGACCATTTCATTAAACGCCAGACCCAGACGGTCGCGCTGGCCCAGACCGACCCAGCATATACGCGCCGGCAGCCCCTGAAACGAAATCCGCTCCCGTGCCATATCCAGCCACTTGTGCAGATGCGGATCGTCGGGGATCAACTCCTTTACCTTGGCGTCTGTCTTGTAGATATCCTCCGGATCGCCAGATAGCGCGCACCAGCGGAACGGCCCGACACCACGACAAAACAAGGGGCGGATATAGGCGGGCACGAAACCGGGAAAAGCAAAAGCGTTCTCAAGCCCCTCATCCAGCGCCACCTGCCGGATGTTGTTTCCGTAATCCAGCGTCGGCACACCGGCATTCCAGAAATCAACCATCGCGGCGACATGCACTTTCATAGACGCACGCGCCGCTTTCTCCACCGCTTTGGGATCACTCTCGCGCTTGGCACGCCATTCGGCCATCCCCCAACCCTGCGGCAGATAGCCGTTCAACGGGTCGTGGGCGCTGGTCTGGTCTGTCACAATATCAGGACGTACACCGCGCTTGACCAGTTCAGGGAAAACATCAGCTGCGTTCCCGAGCAGCCCGACCGATTTCGCCTCACCCGCCTTTGTCCAGCGGTCGATCATTTCCAGCGCCTCGTCCAGAGTTTCTGCCTTCTCATCAACGTATTTGGTACGCAAACGGAAGTCGATGGAATCCGGATTACACTCAACCGCCAGACAGCACGCACCAGCCATCACAGCCGCCAAAGGCTGCGCGCCGCCCATCCCCCCAAGGCCACCGGTCAAAATCCATTTGCCCTTCAGGTTGCCATCATAATGTTGCCGCCCTGCCTCCACAAAAGTCTCGTAGGTTCCCTGCACAATCCCTTGAGTTCCAATGTAAATCCACGATCCGGCCGTCATCTGGCCATACATTGCCAGCCCGCGTTTATCGAGTTCGTTAAAGTGATCCCAATTGGCCCAGTGCGGCACCAGATTACTGTTTGCGATCAACACTCTGGGTGCATTTTCATGGGTTTTGAACACGCCCACAGGCTTCCCTGACTGCACCAGAAGGGTCTCGTCAGCCTCCAGATCGGTCAGAGCGGCAACAATGCGGTCAAAATCCTGCCACGTGCGCGCGGCGCGCCCGATACCGCCATAAACCACCAATTCGTGAGGGTTTTCAGCAACATCTGGATGCAGGTTGTTCATCAGCATGCGCATCGGCGCTTCTGTAAGCCAGCTTTTCGCTGTCAGCGTGGTTCCGGTAGCTGGATAGATATCGCGCGTATTGTGCCGGGGGCCGATTGTTTCACTGTTCATCGCAATTGCCTTTCGTGAATAAGTTCGCTCAAGTCATTGAGAATACGATAAAGTATCGGCCTCAGGCGTTCTGCCTTGTCAGGGCGGTAGTGCCAAGGCGCGCTCTCATCCATATAGGTGGATTGTGCCAGTTCCATCTGGATTGCATGAATGTTTTCAGCAGGTTGACCGTAGTTTCGCGTGGTCCATCCACCTTTGAACCTGCCATTCAGTACGCAGGAATAGTCCATCGCAGCGCGGCATCTTGTGTGCACAGACTTCTCCACTGAAGGTGAGCAGCTTGTAGATGAATTGGTCCCAATGTTGAAATCAGGCAGGATTTCATTGAATAAATAGGGGATAACAGACCGGATTGAGTGGCAATCATACAGGATCGCGACGCCATATTTGTCGCGAACGCGTCTCAATTCTGTAGCCAACGCGTCGTGATAGGGTGTGTGATAGACCTTTTTGCGACGTGCAACCTCTGCTGCATCCGGCTCTGCGCCCTCGACGTAAATCGGCTCCCCGTCAAAGTCTGTGAGCGGGCAAAGTCCTGTGGTGTTTTGACCGGGATAAAGGCTTGCATCATCTGGCCCACGGTTCACGTCGATCACATAGCGATGTACAGGTGTGCGCACCCTCGTAAGGTCAAGGCCCAAGTCACTATAAAGGCGATCAATATGCCAATCGGTATCCGCTAGCGCGCGGCCCCGGTCATTCAGACTTTCCCAAATGTCCAGCGGCACATCTGTTGCGCTATGCGGCAAGCCAAGCACAATCGGGCTGTTGCCTCGGGTAACCTCAATCATCCAGCGACCTCCACAAGTGAACCGTTTCGCACCAATTCTGCAGCACGCTCAATGTCCGGCGCAAGATAGCGATCCTCTGCCAGTGTCAGAACTTCGGCCCGAAGGCGGACCAT
>JBARUV010000220.1:0-21499 GCA_049645905.1 Sulfitobacter sp. | reverse complement strand
GGCGGTTACGTACAGGGTGCGGGCTGGCTCACCACTGAAGAACTGGTCTGGGACGAGGCAGGCGCCCTCAAGACCCACGCGCCGTCGACCTATAAAATCCCCGCATGTTCGGACCGACCCGACGTGTTCAACGTGGCCCTCTGGGACCAACCCAACCCCGCCCAGACCATCTACCGGTCCAAAGCGGTGGGGGAACCGCCCCTTATGCTGGGCATCTCCGCTTTCATGGCGCTCTCGGATGCGGTCAGTTGCTGTGGTCCGGCCTACGCCGATCTGCACGCGCCAGCCACGGCCGAACAGGTCCTTGCCGCCATCGGAAGGGCCCGCTCATGAGCGCAATCTATGTGGAGATTACCGGCACGCGCGGATCAACACCGCGTGACGCGGGCACGGTGATGGAGGTGACGGCAGAGACCAGCACAGGCACCATCGGCGGTGGCGCGTTGGAATATCAAGCGATCCAACAAGCCCGCAAAATGCTGGCAAACGGCGCGGATGATTACACCGAAAATGTCCCCCTCGGTCCCAACCTCGGGCAATGCTGTGGCGGCTCCGTGACGTTGCATTACTCTCGGGAAAAGCGGTCGACCGATATGCGACATTTCAACGTACACGCTATCCTCACCCACGCGCCACACCCGTCGTTTTTATGGCTCTGGGGGGCAGGTCACGTCGGACGCGCCGTGGTGCTTGCCTGCCCACCTCAAGCTTTCAAAATCACTTGGGTGGACAGTGCGCCCGACCGTTTTCCCGCCACCATCCCCCACTATGTCAGCGCAATTCCCGCCGCTGATATGCCCCTCCTCTCCACGCGCGCCCCGAAATACGCGCATCATCTGATCTTTACCTATTCCCACGAGATTGATCTGGCGCTTTGCGCGGCATTGCTGCGACGGGGTGCTGACAATATCGGCTTGATCGGTTCGGCCACGAAAAGAACCCGCTTTTTCAAACGCCTGCGGGCGATGGGACTGGACCCTGCCCCGATCATCTGCCCTATTGGTGACAAGTCGCTGGGCAAGACGCCCGCAAAAATCGCTCAGGGTTGTGTGACGGCACTGCTCGCAGCTCCGCGTACAAGGGCCACTGCATGACACCACCATTTCTGCACCTGAGCGGCCTGACCAAAGCCTATCCCGGCGTGGTGGCAAACGACAACGTCACCCTGACCATCGCACCCGGCGAGGTTCACGCGCTGCTCGGGGAAAACGGTGCAGGCAAGTCAACGCTGGTGAAAATGATCTACGGGCTGGTAAAACCGGACTCCGGCCAGATGGAGATGAACGGCAGCGCCTTTGCCCCGCCGGAACCGCGCGCGGCACGGGCTGCGGGCGTGGGCATGGTGTTCCAGCATTTCTCGCTTTTTGATGCGTTGAGCGTGGCGGAGAACATCGCCCTTGGCATGGAAAACGCACCCAAGATGCGTGAACTTTCGGACCAGATCAGGGAAGTATCGGAAACCTACGGCCTGCCGCTGGCACCGGACCGCATCGTTGGCGACCTGTCGGCAGGGGAACGACAACGGGTAGAGATTATCCGCTGCCTGCTACAGGAACCCAAACTGCTGATAATGGATGAGCCGACCTCGGTGCTGACCCCGCAAGAGGTTGAAATTCTATTCAAAACCCTGCGCAAGTTGAGCGCGGAAGGCACTGCGATCCTTTATATCTCGCACAAACTGGAAGAAATCCGAAGCCTGTGTGACAGCGCCACCATTTTGCGGTTGGGCAAGGTCGTCGGGCATTGCACGCCTTCCGAAACGTCCGCCCGCGACATGGCCGAAATGATGGTGGGATCGGCCCTGAAAACGCCGACCCGCGCGGGCAAGGAACCCGGTGACGTGGTCTTGGCGCTCAACGGTCTCTCAGCCCGCTCGCCCAGCGCCTTTGGCATGCCGCTGCGCAATATCTCAGTTGAGGTTCGCAAGGGTGAAATCCTTGGTGTCGGCGGGGTTGCAGGTAACGGGCAAGACGAATTGCTTGCCGCACTTTCAGGCGAGATGCTGACCGCACCGGGCATGATCACATTTCAGGGCCGCGACGTCAGTGTCCTTGGTCCGACCCCGCGCCGCGCACTGGGCATCCTCAGCGCACCGGAAGAACGATTGGGCCATGCCGCAGCACCGGATATGACGCTGACTGAAAACGCCCTGCTGACCGGCGCGATACGCGAGGGGCTGGACAGGGGCGGAATACTGGATTGGGGAAAAGCGCGGCTCTTTGCCGAGAAGATCATCAAGACCTTCGATGTTCGCACACCGGGCCCATCAAACGCAGCGCGTTCGCTTTCTGGGGGAAACCTGCAGAAGTTCGTCATTGGTCGCGAAGTGCTGCAGCGCCCCGAGCTGTTGGTCGTGAACCAGCCGACATGGGGCGTTGATGCCTCTGCCGCGGCCGCGATCCGGCAGGCGTTACTGGATCTGGCCGAAAATGGCACGGCGCTGATTGTGATCTCTCAGGACCTTGATGAACTTATGGAAATTTCGGATCGCTTTGCGGCGCTGAACGAAGGGCGTTTGTCAGAACCACGGCCCGCGCAGGGCTTGACGGTCGAAGAGATTGGCCTGCTGATGGGCGGCGCCCACGGTATGGAGGTGGCGCATGTTTGAGGTGTTGCGCCCAAAAAAACCTGATGCCTTTGACGCAGTTTTTGAGCGATTCGAGAATCGAGGGGTACACCCATGATGCGTCTGGAAAAACGCCCCCAGCCCAGCCGCGCCTTTTCGCTGGCTACGCCATTGCTCGCCGTTCTGGCAACGATGTTCTTTGGCGGCTTGTTGTTTATGGCGCTGGGCAAAGATCCGTTGGTGGCGATCCAGACGATTTTCTGGGATCCGCTGTTTGGCAAAAACGCCTTTTTCTACCGCCCGCAACTGTTGATCAAAGGCGCGCCACTTGTGCTGATTGCCATCGGATTGTCGCTGGGCTTCAAGGCAGGCATCTGGAACATCGGCGCCGAAGGGCAATACATCATGGGGGCGCTGTTCGGCGCCGGTGTGGGACTGGCGTTCTATCCAACCGAAGGCTGGTACATCTTTCCGCTGATGGTGCTTGCGGGGGCATTTGGCGGCTGGCTTTGGGCAATGATCCCGGCGATGCTCAAGGTAAAATTCGGCACAAACGAAATCCTCGTGTCGTTGATGCTGGTCTACGTATCGCAGGAATTTCTGGCCTCGATGTCTCTGGGCCTGATGAAAAACCCTGAAGGGTTCGGCTTTCCCGGCTCACGCAACCTGCAACAATATCCCAGCGCGCATAACGCAGAACTGTTTGCGGGTTCAGGGATGCACTGGGGGGTGGTAGCCGCCTTTATTGCTGTGATTTTTGCCTATGTTCTGCTGGCCAAACACCGTCTGGGATTCGCGATCCGCGTTACTGGCGAGGCGCCGCGCGCGGCGAAATTTTCAGGCGTGAACCCGACACGGTTGGTGTTGTTCTGCTTGGGTATGTCCGGCCTGCTGGCGGGCCTTGCGGGGATGTTCGAAGTTGCCGGGCCAGCCGGACAGGTCACGATTGATTTTAACGCGGGCTACGGTTTCACCGCGATCATCGTCGCGTTTCTTGGGCGTCTGCATCCCATCGGCATTTTGTTGGCGGGCTTGCTTATGGCGCTGACCTATATCGGCGGGGATATTGCGCAATCCAGCCTTGGCCTGCCTGCCGCGGCCATTCAGGTGTTTCAGGGGATGCTGCTGTTCTTTCTGCTGGCGCTGGATATGTTCACCAACTACCGGCTGCGCTTTGGCCGGGGGGAGGCGGCGTGATGAATGTGGTCAATTATTTGTTTCATAGCTTGCGCTATTTCGTGGTCATGGTGATAGGCGTTGGTCTCACCGTTGTTGTGTCAACATACGGTGTTTCCGGCATCACCGCTGTCTTCAAGCTTATCGGACTCGGCATCCTGATGAACGGGGCCGTCTGGCTGTTTGCACGATGGGCGATACGCAGCTTGCGCGCGCGGCAGCATCTTGCGGTGGCCTGCGATGAACCGTCAGAACCAATCGGGGGTGCGCGATAATGGACCTTTCAGCCATCAACCCTATCCTCTTCGTCGCGGGATTCCTCGTTGCTGCGACCCCGCTGATATTTGCCGCTCTGGGCGAACTCGTGGTGGAGAAATCAGGCAGCCTGAACCTTGGCGTCGAAGGAATGATGATCACCGGTGCGGTCTGCGGCTTTGCTGTGGCAGTTGAAACCGGATCGCCCGCACTGGGATTTGTCGCTGCTGCGCTCGGCGGGGCTGCCCTTAGCCTGCTTTTCGCGTTTCTGACACAGATCACGCTGGCCAATCAGGTTGCGTCTGGCCTTGCGTTGACGCTCTTTGGTCTCGGTCTGTCTGCGCTTCTGGGCCAGAGCTATGTCGGACTCAAACCGCCGCGCATGGGGGATATCGACTTTGGCCCGCTGGCGGATATTCCGGTGATCGGGCCGATCCTGTTTACCCATGACATCATCCTATATCTCGGAATCGCACTGGTTGCCGCAACTTGGGCAGTGCTGAAATTCACCCGCGCGGGTCTGATCTTGCGCGCGGTAGGCGAAAGCCATGATGCCGCCCACGCGCTGGGGTACAAGGTGAAACGCATCCGCACCTTTGCCATCATGTTCGGTGGCGCCTGTGCGGGCGTGGGCGGGGCATACATCAGCCTGATCCGTGTGCCGCAGTGGACCGAAGGCATGACTGCCGGTGTCGGGTGGATTGCACTCGCGTTGGTTGTTTTTGCCAGTTGGAAGCCATGGCGGCTGCTGCTGGGTGCCTATCTTTTTGGCGGTATTACGCAATTGCAGCTTAATCTGCAGGGCGTAGGCGTTGCCATTCCGGTGGAGTATCTGGCAATGTCGCCCTATGTGATTACGATCATCGTTCTGGTGATCCTCAGCCGCGACAAATCTGCTGCACCGGCCTGCCTAGGCCGTACTTTCCACGCCTCTGGCTAGAGGCCAACACCTGCCTGAAAAACGGGCATATAATGGGGAACCATATGAAACTTACCACACTCTTTGCCAGTGCTGCTCTTGCGCTTGGTCTTGCTACCGGCGCGATGGCGCAAGACAAAACCAAAGTCGGCTTTGTCTATGTTGGCCCCGTGGGCGACGGTGGCTGGACATACGAACACAATCAGGGTCGTCTGGCCGTCGAAGCGGAATTTGGCGATAAGGTCGAAACCGTATTTGTGGAAAATGTGGCCGAAGGGCCCGACGCAGAGCGCGTGATGACCCAGATGGCTCTGGACGGCGCCAACCTGATCTTTACCACATCATTCGGCTACATGGATCCGACCATCAATGTCGCTGCTAAATTCCCTGATGTGAAATTCGAACACGCAACCGGTTACAAGCGCGCGGACAACGTATCGACATACTCTGCCCGTTTCTATGAAGGCCGCGCCATTCAGGGCCACATCGCGGGCAAGATGACCACTTCCAACATCATCGGCTACATCGGGTCCTATCCGATCCCCGAAGTGATCCGTGGCATCAACTCCGCTTTCATCCACGCGCGCAAAGCCAACCCCGACGTCCAGTTCAAGATCGTCTGGGCCTACACATGGTTTGACCCCGCTAAAGAAGCGGACGCCGCAAAAGTTCTCATCGAACAGGGCGCTGACGTAATCCTGCAACATACCGATTCCACAGCCCCACAAGCGGCGGCACAGGAAGCGGGCAATGTGATCACCTTCGGTCAAGCTTCGGACATGGCACAATACGCGCCCAAGCCGCGGGTCAGTTCCATCATCGATAACTGGGCGCCCTATTACGTTGCCCGCACGAAAGCTGTGATGGACGGCACTTGGACGTCGACCGACACATGGGATGGCATTGGTGCCGGCATGGTTGGCATCGGCGAGATTTCCAATGCGGTCCCCGCAGAGGTAAAAGCCGAAGCGCTGGCGTTGAAGGACAGCATCGCTGACGGCTCTTACCACCCGTTTACCGGCCCGATCAACAAGCAGGACGGTTCGGCCTGGCTGGCTGACGGCGAAACGGCTGACGATGGCACGCTCGCAGGCATGAACTTCTATATCGAAGGGATCGAGGGCGATATCCCTCAATAAGGTGATGCGCTTGACCTGATGGAAAGGCCCTGCCGCTTGGCGGGGCCTTTTTCGTTATAGCACGCTTTCGCACGACGGGTTCGCGGGCTTTCTCAAGGGCGGCATTTATCCCGCTGCGAAGTCCTCAGCAGCATGTCAAGTCTGCGCCAATAGATACCGGGCAAAATCTCATGCAATTTCCGGAGCGGGTTGTGGCGCTGGTCATCGCCCAGTCTGTTTTTATCCGCCCCAGACCTATCTAGCCCGCGTTGGTCTGAACAATAATGCCACTCTCCATTCACACCACATTGCAAGGCCCACTCACCCTGCGCTAGTGTCGCGCATGATTACACTCCATCACCTGAACCGCTCACGGTCCCACCGCATCCTCTGGCTGTTGGAGGAGTTGGGCGAACCCTATTCCGTAACCTCTTATAAGCGCGACGCTGCGACCAACCTCGCCCCGCCGGAAATGGCGCTTGTTCACCCGTTGGGCAAATCGCCCATGATCGAATTGAACGGGCGTCTGATCGCTGAAAGCGCAGCTATTGTTGAGGTTCTGTGCACCCGTTTCGCCCCCGAGATGATCCCGGACCGCGACAGTGACGCCTATCTGAACCATCTGGAGTTGATGCATTTCGCCGAAGGCTCTGCCATGACGCCGATCCTGCTGAACCTCTATGTCGCACGACTGGGAGATGCGGGCGCGCCATTGCATCCGCGTATCAGCGCAGAACTGACGCGCCACTATCAATACATGAACGACCTCGTGCGCCCCTCGGGCCACTTCGTTCAGGACAGCCTGTCGGCGGCGGATATCATGCTCAGCTTTCCCGCTGAAATCGCGATCCGCCACAAGCGCGGAGACGAGTTTCCGGCACTTGCGGATTTCGTGAACATGATCCACGCCCGCCCCGCCTATCAGCGCGCAACCCAGGCTGGCGAGGCCTGAAGCGATCCTTTTGACGTCGTCAGACCGTTTCGGGCCCGGCGTCTGTTAACCGTTGCGCACGACCTGCCTCCATGCCACCATTTGAGCCATGTTAAACACCCTCTCCAGCCCGAACGGCACCCCCGCCAGCCGCCTCGCCTTTGGCACAATGCAATTCGGTGGCCGCGCGGATGCAATCCTATCCCGCGCCATGTTCGATGCATGCATCGAGGCCGGCATCACCCATTTCGACACGGCCCATGTCTATACCGACGGGGCCTCCGAAACCCTGCTGGGCGGCTTTGCCCAAGACAAGCGTGAAGACCTGATCATCGCCACCAAAGCGGCCTATGACGGGGGGGCATCAGCCGCCAATATCATGTCCTCCGCCGAGACATCCCGCCAGCGCATGAACCTCGACACGCTGGACGTACTCTATCTCCACCGCTTTGACGCGGGGACCGATCTGCACGATAGCTTTCAGGCTTTTTCAGACCTCAAGTCCAAAGGGCACATTCGCCATATCGGTCTGTCGAACTTTGCTGCATGGCAGGTCGTAAAGGCCACGAACATCGCCGCTAAATTCGACCTTTCCGTCGCCGTTATTCAACCGATGTACAATCTCGTAAAACGTCAGGCAGAGGTGGAAATCCTGCCAATGGCAGCTGATCTGGGCATCCTTGTCGCACCCTATTCTCCACTTGGCGGAGGATTGCTGACGGGTAAATACGCAGCGGGCGACACAGGCCGCTTGACCCAGGACGACCGATATGCCGCGCGATATGGTCAAGAGCCGATGCACCGTGCCGCGGCGGGCCTCGCTGCCCTTGCAGCCGAGCTTGGATGCCATCCGGCAACCCTTGCGGTAGCATGGGCGGCCGCGCATCCGACCCAGCCAAGTCCAATCATTTCTGCACGCACGCCAGAACAACTTCAGCCCTCGCTGGATGCTTTGGGGTATCAAATGACTTCCGAGATCTACGCGAAGCTGACTGCACTTTCTCCGACACCGCCCCCTGCGACGGATCGCACGGAAGAACAGGAATGAGCGACATCATCGTTATTGGTGGTGGCATCGCGGGTGTCTCGGCGGCTGCACGCCTGTCCTATGACGCCAATGTCACTGTTCTGGAATCCGAAACTGCGCTGGCCTACCACGCATCTGGCCGTTCTGCCGCGCTGTTTGAAGAAAACTACGGCCTGCCCAGCACTATCGCGCTGAACAAGGCAAGTGCGGCGTATCACAGGGAAGCAAACGGTGGGTATCTTAGCCCCCGTGGCCTGCTGATTGCGGCGCGTGAGACGGAAAAAGACGAGTTTGAAAAAGACGTTGAAACAATGGGTGTAGATCGGATCACAGCCGCACAAGCCATTGAACTGGTCCCCATCCTTGACCCCGCTCAGACGGCTTATGCCGGCTATCACGAGGCCGCCTATGACATCGATACCGACCGAATGGTGCAGGACTTTGCAAAGGTGGTCCGTGCGAATGGCGGGCAGGTAATCACTGACAGTCCAGTCACCAGTATCACCCGAACGAGCTCTGGCTGGGCGATAGAATCCAAAGGCATCACTTACACTTGCGCCCGTCTTGTCAACGCTGCTGGCGCATGGGCCGACCAGATCGCGACCCTTGCCGGCGTCTCCCCCATCGGGCTCACTCCGCTGCGGCGCTCCATGGCGCGCCTGCCCGCGCCGGGCGGGCATGACGTCACACACTGGCCGATGTTCTTTGGCGTGGGCGAGACGTGGTATGCCAAACCCGACGCGGGCGCGCTGCTGGTGTCCCCCGCCGAAGAAGAGCCTGCCGAGCCTCACGATGCATGGGCAGATGACATGGTTTTGGCGGAAGGGTTGGCCCGTTACGAAGCGATGGTCACCACACCGGTCACGCGCCTCTTGACGTCCTGGGCCGGCCTGCGGAGCTTTGCCCCGGATCGCGCGCTCGTGCTGGGACCGGAGCCTGCGGATGACGCGTTTATCTGGTGTGTGGCACAGGGAGGGTACGGTTTTCAAACAGCCCCTGCTGCTTCGCAATTGGTCGCCGATCTGGTCATGCGCCGCGCACCTGAACTGCCCGCTGAAGTGGTCGCGCAACTGACGCCCGCGAGGTTACGCTGATGGCCCGCTCTTTGCCGCCCAGCGCCAGCATCGCACACGCCGAAGAGGGGGCGAGGCTGGTTGCACCTTCTGCAGCCCGCAACGCCGTGCCGTTGACCGAACTACTGCTCAAGCACGCTCCCTGCGAGGGCAACGCACTGGAAATCGCAAGCGGCACAGGTCAGCACGTTTCGGCATTTGCAACAGCACTTCCGAACCTCCATTGGCAGCCCACAGAAGTTGATAAGGCGCGGCGTGAAAGCATTGATGCCCATGTGGCCGATGCAGGGCTGTCAAACGTATCCCCTGCAATAGCACTTGATGCCACCGCCCCCGGTTGGGGTGCCACGCATCACCCCAAAGATCTGGTTTTATTGGCAAACCTGCTTCACCTGATTTCGGAGCCCGAGGCGCGCACGCTGATTACAGAAGCCACGAAAGCACTGGGTGAAACAGGTATTCTCGTTCTTTACGGGCCGTTCAAGCGAGGCGGTAAATTGACCAGCGACGGCGACGTGCGATTTGATAGTGAGCTGCGCGGTGCCGACCCGAACATCGGTTACAAGGATGATCTCGACATCCTGCGCTGGCTCGGCGATGCTGGAATAAGCATCGTTGAAACCGTAGAGATGCCCGCCAACAATCTTGCCTTTGTGACAGGACACCCCTCCCCATGATGCCAATCCGCCACTTTGCCCTTTTGGCCATTCTGACCCTTGCTGCCTGTGGTGGCGGCCAAAGCCCAAACGCCCCACCGGCAGAGCCCGGCACCCTGTTTAGTGCCAATTTCAGTGATAGCGACCCGGTGTCCTTTGATGGCCGCGACCCCACGCGATATCCGGTTCACGGGATTGATGCGGCACGGTTTCAGAACAGTATCAACTGGAACACAGCACGGCGCAATGGCGTGAACTTTGCCTTTATCAAAGCAACCGAAGGCGGCGATCTGCTGGACCTTGAATTCAAGAACCACTGGCGTGACGCAGCGCGCGCGGGCGTGGCCCGCGGCGCCTATCATTTTTACTATTTCTGCACCTCGCCCGAGGTTCAGGCCCAATGGTTCATCCGCAATGTACCACGCGGCAATATGCTGCCGCCTGTGCTGGACATGGAGTGGAACCCGTTTTCCCCCACCTGCGCCACGGTTCGCCCGCCGGCAACGGAAGTCAAAGACCAGATGCGGCGCTGGCTGCGGATCATAACAGCGCATTACGGTCAGAAACCGATCATCTATACCACGCCGAAATTCTATCGTGAGAATAACCTAAGCAACTTCAACGGCTACGAATTCTGGCTGCGCTCTACTGCAAAAACCCCGGCAGAAACCTTTCCCGGCGAACGCTGGACGTTCTGGCAATACTCGGCCACAGGGATGATTGAAGGCATCGCGGGTGAGATTGACCTGAACACGTTTTCAGGAACGCGGGCAGATTGGACTGCTTGGGTTGCAGCGCGGGCAAGGTAAAAAATGCTGTTGGTCAAACACCCAGTCCGACCAACAGCAATCCGTCAGCCATCCATGCGGATAGTCGTGTTCTTCGGATCGTAGGGGCTGTCTTCGACAATTTCAGCATCCCAAAGCTGGTCAAACATCTTTACCTTTAATTTGGTCCCGACAACTGCATGTTCGGGCTTCACGTACCCCATGCCAATAGATTTATCGAAGGCGACGGAATAGCCGCCTGATGTCAGCCGCCCTGTACGCTCTTCCCCAAGATACAGGACTTCGCGACCCCACGGATCGGCATCCTCTGGCCCGTCAATCAACACCGTGACGCACTTTGCGTTAATCCCGTGATCCGCCATTGCCTGCTTGCCATGAAATTCTTTGTTCATGTCGACAAATCGGGGCAGATCAGCCTCCAGAGGCGTGGCATCACGCCCCAGTTCGGTGCCAAATGCGCGGTAGGATTTTTCCTGCCGCAACCAATTCTGTGCTCGCGCCCCGACCAGTTTCATGCCGTGCTTTTCGCCCGCCTTCTCAAGCTGGTCGAAAAGGTAGTTCTGCATCTCGATCGGATGGTGCAATTCCCACCCCAGCTCTCCGCTATAAGCGACGCGGATTGCCCGCACGGGGCACATGCCCAACTCGATATTGCGAATGGTCAGCCATGGGAACCGCTTGTTCGACAATACGGTTGCGGGGTCCGCGTCCTTGACGATCTCGTTCAGCACATCACGGGATTTCGGGCCGGCAATCGCGAACACACCCCATTGGGTGGTGACATCATGGCATTCGATATAGCCGAATTCGGGTGTCTTATCCTCGATCGCCTTGCGCAGATAATCCGCGTCATAGGCTGTCCAAGCGCCTGCAGAGACAAGATAATATTCATCCGTTCCCAGCCGGACAATGGTATATTCCGTGCGTGTCGTGCCATGGCCGGTCAGCGCATAGGTCAGGTTGATCCGCCCCACGGAGGGCAACTTGTTGCAGGTAAACCAGTCCAGGAAAGCCGTGGCACCCGGCCCTTTGACGAGATGTTTTGTAAATGCCGTCGCGTCTATCAGGCCGACACCGTGCCGCACCGCCTTTGCCTCTTCCACGGCGAATTGCCACCAACCGCCGCGACGGAACGACCGCGCATCGTGATCGCTGAACCCTTTGGGCGCAAAATAATTAGGACGTTCCCACCCGTTGACCCAGCCGAATTGCGCCCCGCGCGCGGCCTGTCGGTCATAGGCAGGCGACGTGCGCAGAGGGCGACACGCCGGGCGCTCCTCGTCCGGATGATGCAGAACATAAACGTGCTCGTAACATTCCTCGTTCTTGCGCGCCGCAAATTCGGTCGTCATCCAGTCGCCGTAGCGCTTGGGATCAAGGGACGCCATGTCAATCTTGGCCTCGCCCTCGACCATCAATTGCGCAAGGTAATAGCCCGTGCCGCCCGCTGCAGTGATCCCGAACGAGAACCCTTCGGCCAGCCACATGTTGCGCAAACCCGGAGCGGGCCCGACCAGCGGGTTGCCGTCAGGCGTGTAACAGATCGGCCCGTTGAAGTCGTCTTTCAGTCCCGCAGATTCACACGACGGAATACGGCGGGTCATCGCCTCATATTGTGTTTCGATCCGATCAAGATCAAGCTGGAACAGGTCGGCGCGGAAACTGTCCGGCACGCCGTATTCAAACCGCGCTGGCGCGTCTTTCTCGTAAACGCCCAGAATCCATCCGCCGCGCTCTTCGCGCGCATAAGACTGCGCGTCAGCGTCACGGACCACAGGGTGTTCCACGTTGCCTTCGGCGCGGAATTTCACCAATTCGGGGTCTTGGTCCAGAACAATGAACTGGTGTTCGACAGGGATGGCGGGCATCTTGATCCCCAGCATCTTGGCCGTGCGCTGTGCATGATTGCCCGAAGCCGTGACCACATGTTCTGCCGTGATCACAATCTGCTCATCCGACGGGATCAGGTTGCCGCCCTTTTCGACCATCTTGGTTGCGGTGACTTCCCATGCGTCGCCGTTCCAGTGAAACGCATCCGCCTGCCACTTGCGTTCAATCATCACGCCGCGCTGGCGCGCGCCCTTGGCCATCGCCATCGTAACGTCGGCGGGGTTAATGTAGCCGTCCGTCTGATGGTAAAGTGCACCTTTAAGGTCGTCGGTGTGAATCAGCGGCCATTTCGCCTTGATCTGCTCCGGCGTCATGAATTCATACGGCACGCCGCAGGTTTCAGCGGTGGCAGCATACAGCATGTATTCATCCATGCGTGCATCCGTCTGCGCCATGCGCAGGTTGCCCACCACAGCAAAGCCCGCGTTCAGACCGGTTTCTTCTTCCAGTGTCTTGTAGAACCGGATGGAGTAGTCATGGATGTGCGTCGTGGCATAGGACATGTTGAAATAGGGCAGCAAACCGGCGGCATGCCAGGTTGAACCGGACGTCAGTTCATCCCGCTCCAGCAGCATGACATCATCCCAGCCCGCAGCCGCGAGATGATAGGCTATTGAGGTGCCGACAGCACCCCCCCCGACAACCAATGCTTTGACTTGGGTTTTCATGCCCCGACTCCCTTTGACGCTTGTTGTCCTCTTTTAATCCTACCGCACAAAAGTCACGAGGCGCAGCCGACGCAAATATGCGGAAAACCGACGCCGGATAGCCAAGCTATAGACACGCCCTGAGGGAATTTGCTTAACTGTCCGCATTTAGACGGCAAATTTTCAAATGAAAGGGCTTTCCGATGGCCAAGATTTCCCTCCTCGATGCGGCCGAGATGGTCGCGCAGACCTACGCACGCACCAACACCGATGACATTGAAACCTCGATTGATGTCGCAGGTGTACAGGCGGTCTATCTCAAGAACGGCACGCTGGTGATCCCCGGCACAAACGAATTTTCAGACTGGTTCGATTTCAATCTGAACTTCGGCTCGAACGACACTGTGGATAGCCATGGTTTTGAGGTTATTCAGGGCGATAGCGGCACGTTGTGGCACGCAGGTTTCCTGCAACACGCCCAGATGGTGTACATGTTTGCCAAGGCGCTCAAGCCGAAATTCATTGTCGGCCATTCGCTGGGTGCGGCCTCTGCGCAGATTGTCGGCATGTCGCTTCGGGTACCGACGGTTGCTTTTGCCTCTCCCCAGACCTGCCGGACCCGCGACCGGCTGCCCAACGAAGGTTGGGTGATCAACGTCTGCCGCATTGATGATGCCGTCTGCCACGTGCCGCCCAAGTTTCTGGGCTTTCGCACCATCGGCAGCCGCTATTGGCTTCAGCCAGATGAACTGGATGCGGACGAGGATCACAAGATCCACAATTACGCCACTCTACTGAAACTCAAACGCATCAAGGACCGCGTGCCGGTCAATTGGCCGACCTGACAGCAATTTCTGGAATCTGATGCGGCGCGGCCGCCGCTTGGTCACGCGGGCAGGATTTTGCCCGGATTCATGATGTTATCCGGATCCAGCGCCCGCTTTATCGCGCCCATCACATTAACGGTTCCCTGTCCCAACTCCTTGACCAGATAGGGCCGCTTGCCCTGCCCGATCCCGTGTTCGCCGGTACAGGTTCCATCCATCGAAATCGCCATTTCATTGAGCCAGCTGATAAAGTCGGCGGCGCGTTCAACTTCTTCTGCATCCTCCATATCAATCAGCAATGATGCATGAAAATTCCCGTCTCCCGCATGCCCCACAACAGGGGCGATCAAGCTCAGTTCGGTCGCGCGCTTCTCACAGGCCGCCACTGCATCGGCAAGCCGCGATATGGGGACGCAGACATCCGTCGCCACACCGGTTGAACCGGGCCTAAGCGCCAGCATCGCCCAATACGCATCATGGCGCGCCTGCCACAGCTTGTTGCGTTCTTCCAGCGTCGCCGTCGCAGTAAACCCTGTGCCGCCTTCTTCCTCGGCCAACGCGCCAAAGGTCTCTGTCTGCTCTACCACACCAGCCTCCGAGCCGTGGAACTCCAGCAATAACATCGGTGTTTCCGGCAGGTCGAGTTTGGAGTAATTGTTCAAAGCCCTGACCACCAAAGCATCCAGCAGTTCAATGCGCGCCACCGGCAGACCATATTGGATGGTCGCCATAACCGCACGTGACGCTGCCTCGACCGACGGAAACGAACATCGCGCCGCCGAAATTGCCTCCGGGATGCCCTGCAGGCGCAGCGTAATCTCGGTAATCATCGCCAGCGTCCCTTCGGACCCGACCAAAAGCCGCGTCAGATCATACCCCGCAGACGATTTCCGCGCCCGCGACGCCGTGCGGATAATCGTCCCATCGGCCATCACCGCCTCTAGCGAGATCACGTTGTCCTTCATTGTGCCATAACGCACCGCATTGGTGCCGGACGCACGGGTTGCAGTCATCCCGCCAAGGGAGGCATTGGCCCCGGGATCAATCGGGAAAAACAGCCCCTGATCGCGCAAATAGGTGTTCAGAGCCTCTCGCGTCACGCCCGGCTGGACGCGGCAATCAAGGTCGCCGGCGTTCACCTCCAGCACCTTGTCCATCTGCATCATGTCGACGCAAATGCCCCCGGCCGGCGCATTCACATGCCCTTCCAGCGACGTACCCGTGCCAAAGGCGATGATCGGAACCTTATGCGCTGCACAGATGGTTACAATATCCGAAACTTCTTGGGTCGACCGGGCAAAAACCACCCCGTCCGGTGCCTGCGTCTCGATCCAGGTCGTTGTGTGGCCGTGCTGTTCCCGGATCGCCTGACCCGTCTGCATGCGTTCGCCAAATTGCTGTTTCAGCACACCCAGCACTGTGCTGATACCGTCTTCGTTGCGTGGCAACGCAGCTGCTTGAACCATTTCTTATCCTCCCATTGCGATGCCTTCGCGGCGCGGGTCGGCCCCGCCGCGCAGGTCATCGCCAATCACGATCATATGCAGGCCGGAGGTCAATGCGCGCACGCCAACCTCAAACCCCAAATCCGTCAGCGGCCCTTCCAGCTCGACTGCCGGCGTGTCTTCTTCCAGATCATAGGCCCCGAACCGGTTGACCGCGTGGGGCGCGCTTACGGCCTGTTGCGCATCCATGCCCCAGTCCAGATGCGCCACAATGGCACCCGCCACATACCCGATGATCCGGCTGCCCCCCGGGCTGCCGACTGCTATCACAGGCTCGCCGTCTTTCAGCACAATGGTGGGTGCCATAGAGGACCGTGGCCGCTTGCCCGGCTCCACCCGGTTCGCAATGGGCACACCGTCCGCGTGACTGCGGAAAGAGAAATCCGTCAGTTCGTTATTTAGCAGATACCCGTTCACCATGATCCGGCTGCCAAAGCCGTTTTCGATGGTGGTCGTCATGCTTGCGACGTTTCCGGCGCTGTCCACAATGGAAATATGGCTGGTCGACGGCAACTCTATTGAGGCATCATCCGCCCAAAGCAACGCATGGTCAAAGGCCGGATTTCCCGGTGCCACCTCGGGCAACGCCGCCTCGCCCTCAAGCAATTTCGCGCGTTCTGCCAGATAGGCGGGATCAAGCAAACCCTGCACTGGCACCGGTACATAATCACTATCTGCCAGATACCGTCCGCGATCTGCAAAAGCCAGCCGCGCGGCATCGCCCATCAAACGGCGCACGTTGACATCCTGTGGCCCCTCGCTCAGGTCATAGCCTTCCAGCAGTCCCAAGATCTGCCCGACAGCCACAGCGCCCGATGACGGTGGCCCCATGCCACAAACCTCGTGACTGCGATAAGGTGCGCACACTGCCGCGCGCTCTTTGACCTGATAAATAGCCAGATCGAGAGTGGAGAGCATCCCCGCGCCGCCCATTGCAGTGTTGACCGCGTTCACAACCGCGTCGGCGTTTTCGCCTGTATAAAATGAAGCCGGGTCCGCGTTCATCATCTTGAGGGTCTGCGCGTAGGCCGGATTTTTCAGGGTATCTCCAGCGGCAAGTGCCACACCGCCGGGCAGGAAGTAATTCGCCGTGTTCTGAAACTTGGCCAACCGCTCGGCATCCTCTGCGATCAACCCGGCAAGACGTGGGGACACGGCAAAACCTTCCTCCGCCAGCGCAATGGCAGGCGCAGTTAGCTCGGCAAAATCGAGCTTGCCCCAGCGATCATGCACCGCCTTCAGAAGTGCGGGCGTGCCGGGCACCCCGACAGACCGCCCGCCGACTACAGCATCAAAGAACTTGAGCGGCTCACCGTTTTCGTCCTGAAACCGGCGCGGCGTTGCGGCCAGAGGCGCGGATTCGCGCCCGTCCAGTGTTATTACTTCACCACTTGCCGCATCATACCAGATCAGGAACGCACCACCGCCCAACCCCGAGGATTGCGGTTCAACCAACCCCAGCATGACCTGAACGGCCACAAGGGCATCTGCTGCGGTTCCACCGCGCGCCAGCACATCCGCACCTGCCTTGACCGCGTGGGGATTTGCTGCCGCAATCATCCAGTCCGACGCGACGACGGGCTTGCCTGCCGCCTTTGTATCCAGTGCGGCTGTCACCGCTGCTGACATCCCGACAAAGGCGCCCGCTCCTGCCGCTTCCGGTTCGACACCATCCGCAGCCTGCTGGGCTGAAACCGCCCCCGCCACCAGAAAACTCAACAATGAAAGCGTCTTACGCATGATCCATCTCCTTCGTTTCTCTTATTGGCCGTAGATACCACGGAGAGTTTAGAGGCCGCGTATTCTGTCGCAAAACAGAATCGCCGGCGACGCAGACGCCCCGTCAGGTCAAAGCATTGAGGGGACAACCTGATCCGGCGGGCGGTGGCCGTCATCAAATGTCTTGATGTTGATGATGACTTTCTCACCCATCTCGACCCGCCCTTCGAGGGTGGCAGACCCCATATGCGGCAACAGCACGACATTCTCCAACGCACGCAGACGCGGATTAATCTCTGTGCCGTGCTCGTAAACATCCAGACCGGCGCCCTTGATCTCGCCCGCACGCAACATCCGTGTCAGGGCGTTTTCGTCAATCACTTCACCACGTGAGGTGTTCACGATCACCGCATCCGGTTTCATCAATTTCATCCGCCGCGCGTTCATCAGATGAAAGGTGGAGGGCGTATGCGGGCAATTGATGCTGATTACGTCCATTCGCGCGACCATCTGGTCAAGGCTGTCCCAATAGGTCGCCTCAAGCTTCTTTTCGATATCGGCGTGCAGACGGCGGCGATTGTGGTAATGAACCTGCATGCCGAATGCTGCAGCGCGCCGTGCAACCGCCTGCCCGATGCGCCCCATGCCAAGGATACCAAGGCGACGCCCGCCAACACGTCCGCCCAGCAACGCAGTGGGTGCCCAGCCTGCCCATTTGCTCTGCTGCATCATCGCCATGCCCTCGGGCATGCGCCGCGTGACAGCCAGTATCAGCGCCATTGTCATATCAGCGGTATCATCGGTCAGTACGCCCGGCGTGTTTGACACAAGGACACCGCGCTGACGGGCCGTCGCCACATCGATGTGGTCCACGCCCGCGCCATAATTCGCGATCAGCTTCAGGCGGTCTCCCGCCTGCCCGATCAACGCCGCGTCGATTTCATCTGTGACCGTAGGTACCAGCACGTCCGCGGTTCTCATCGCCTCGGCCAGTGCGGAGCGGTCCATCGGTGAATCATCACTGCGCAAGGTCACATCAAAGAGTTCGGATAGCCGTGCCTCGACCACGTCAGGCAACCGTCGCGTGACTACAACACTTAGGCGTTTCTTTGTCATAAGGCCCCTCCAGACACTTGGCGCTTAGCACCCTTTGGTGTCATGGTGTCCCAAGCAGCGACGAGGCACAAGAACCCCGCGCGGCAAAAGAGCAAACAAATCTCGTGCAGGCAGCCATCATGACAATGAACACGCTGAAAAGCGCCCCGCTACGCGTCTTTATAGCGGCCGTTACGGTTCTCTTGATCAAAAGTGCGCCAGGCTTTGCAGACAGCAAGGGTCAGGTGACCAATCTGCCGTTGCCGCGGTTTGTCTCCATGAAAGCCGCTGAGGGCAATGTGCGGCGCGGGCCGTCGCTGACGCACCGCATTGACTGGGTTTTCAAACGCCGCGACATGCCCCTGCGCATTACCGCAGAACACGGCCACTGGCGCCGCGTCGAAGACCGTGACGGCATCGGTGGCTGGGTGCATTACTCGCTGCTGTCCGGTGTGCGCACAGTCTTGATCGAAAAAGACATGCTGGCCCTGCATGCACGTCCTGATCCGGACGCGCCTGTCGTGGCAGCCCTTGAATTGGGTGTGGTTGCGCGATTGGGCAAATGCGAAAAAGAATGGTGCGAATTGCGCTCGGGCGGCTACAAAGGGTGGGCGCCAAAAGCCCGTTTCTGGGGTGTCAAAGCCGGAGAAATCCGCGACTAGGACACTTCGCGGCCCCGGCCAAAACGCCAAGGGATTTGCAAGCGACGCATCCTTCGCGCAATGGTGGTCAAGATATTTGCTGATCAGGAGCGCACCTCATGCAAGCCATTACCTACACCGCCCTCGGGGCAGCCCGCGATGTGCTGCACTCAGTCGAGCTTGAAACCCCCGCACCGAAAGCCGGCGAAGTGCTGGTGCGACTCGCCTACTCCGGCGTCAATCCGTCAGACGTCAAAGCACGCGCAGGCACCAGACCGGGTGTAATCAAACCCGCCTTTCCCACCATCATCCCGCACAGCGACGGTGCCGGAGAGATCACAGCCGTGGGAGCAGGCGTGGACAAGGCGCGCATCGGCCAGCGTGTCTGGATCTGGAACGGGCAATGGCAGCGCGCCTTTGGTACTGCCGCCAGCCATATCGCTCTGCCCTCTTTTCAGGCTGTGCCTATGCCGGACACTGTCAGCTATGAAACCGGCGCGTCACTGGGCATCCCCGGTTTGACCGCTTGTCATGCCGTGTTCGGCGGCGGCGGCGTCGCGGGTGAAAGTGTGCTGGTACAAGGCGGTGCCGGAACAGTGGGCCTGTTGGCGGTCCAATTGGCCAAATGGGGGGGCGCGCATGTGATAGCCACCTGCGGCGCGCAAGACCGCAATCGTGTGGCACAGGCGGGCGCAGACGTGGTATTGGACTATGGAACAGATGACCTTTCCGACCGCGTGCTGGAGGCCAACAAGGGTCAACCCGTCGAGACCATAGTTGAGGTCGAATTCGGTCTCAACATCGCGGCTGACGCCGATATCATTGCGCCAAATGGTCGACTCGCTGCCTATGGTTCGGCCAAGGAGATGTCACCGGTGCTGCCCTTTGGCCCCCTTTTGTTCAAAGCGGTCAACATTGATATTCTGCTGATCTACCTGCTGCAACACGGCCCCCGCGATCAGGCGATCCATCGTTTGCATGACGCATTGGGGGATGGCGCGCTGACTTGTCCCGTCGCCCGAACCTTTGCCTTGTCCGAAACGGCAGCGGCGCATGAAGCAGTGGAAACAGGCGTACGTGACGGGGCCATCCTGATCAGCTGTTGAAATACGCACCCGAGTCGGGAGTAGAATTGCCAAGAGAGAGCACCCTGCCTAAGGTAAGCGCATTGAACCTTCACGGATTTTTGCAATGCGCGTTCTTGTCCTTCTCCTTTGCCTGCTGACCCCGCTTGCCCTGAACGCCCAGACCGACCAACCCACGGGCACCATCGCAGTCGAAGACAGTGCCGCCGCAGATGCCGCGATGGCCACCCGGATCCGCGGCATCCTTGGCGAACTGGATGGATACGACGATGTAAGCGTCACTGTGTCGTCAGGCATCGTGACCCTGCGCGGCACCACGCTGGACACGGCCACCGCCACCCGCCTCAATGATCTGGTGGGCAGGGTTGCGGGTGTGGTCGCCATCGAAAACCAGGTGGCCGAGACCACCGAGGTAATGGAGCGTATCAATCCCGCTTTGGACCGCTTTATCACGCGCACGTGGCAGGTCATTGCATTCCTGCCCTTGGCGGCGGTGGCCTTGGCCGTCTTCATTTTCGTCGTCTTTGTCGGCTTTTTTCTGGCACGCCGCGAACAACCCTGGAAGCGGCTCTCTCCGAACGAGTTTATCGCTGACATCTACCGCCAGATTGTACGCCTTGTTTTCATTGTCGCCGGTTTGGTCATCGCACTTGATATCGTAAATGCCACGGCGCTGCTGTCTGGCATACTAGGGGCGGCGGGCATCGTCGGTCTCGCCATCGGATTTGCCGTGCGCGACACGGTCGAGAATTTCATTGCCTCTATCATGTTGTCCATACGCCAGCCTTTCCGCCCCAATGATACCGTCGAAATCGAAGGCGATACAGGCAAGGTGATCCGCCTGACCAGCCGGGCGACCATTCTGCTGAGTTTTGATGGCAACCACATCCGCATCCCGAATGCGACCGTCTTCAAAAGCCGTATTGTAAACTTTTCGCGCAACGCCGAACGCCGCTTTGTGTTTGCTCTAAGTGTAGATTCAAGTTGTGATCTGGATCAGGCGCGTACCCTCGCAATAGATACATTGGAAGCATTGCCCTTTGTGCTGGACACGCCCGCAGTTTCCGTCTGGATCGAGTCGGTGGACGACTTCTGGATCACCCTTCAAATGGCTGCGTGGATCGACCAGAATGAAACCAGCATTACGCTTGCACGCAGCGAGGCGATCCGCCTGACCCAGGCCGCCTACGACACGGCAGGCATCGCAGCCCCCTTGCCGGCCTATAGAATCGCCAACCTGCCGCAGGCCTTGATCGAACAACAGCCGGCCAAGGCGGATCCCCAAGAAAAAACCCCCGCCATCCCTGCCCCTGTGCAAGACGTCGAGGCAAGCGCCGACAAAGCACTGGAAAAGATCGTCGATCAGGAACGCGCAGAACTGGAGCGCAGCGACCTGCTGAACAGAAATGCATCCGAAGAATAGTAGAATTTGCAAAAACGGGTCTTGCGCCTTTGCCTCGCGCCCCTTAATTAGCCGGTCATTGCTGGGGTGTAGCCAAGTGGTAAGGCAACGCTTTTTGGTAGCGTGTACCGTAGGTTCGAATCCTACCACCCCAGCCATGTATTCAAGCTGTGACATCC
>JBARUV010000219.1:0-5606 GCA_049645905.1 Sulfitobacter sp. | reverse complement strand
GTCACATGCAGGGCGGCGGCGTCATGGGGCAGGGGGGTGGTGACACTCATACGCGCACCGCCTGTACGTCGGTCGAGACACCCTGCATGTCATGGAAATAGCGGAGCACCATGTTTTGCGCGGTTTGCAGGCGGTAGGCGGCCGAGGCGCGCATGTCTGAAAGCGGTGTGAAATCCTCTGTCATGACCTGCATCGCCGTGCGCATGGTCGTCTCGCTGAAGGGCCGGCCTGTCATGGCTGTTTCGGCGCGGCCTGCGCGCATCGGGGTGCCTGCCATACCGCCATAGGCAAGGCGGGCGGATTGTATGGCGTTGTCCTCAATCACGAGCGAGAGGCAGCCGCAGACCGCCGATATGTCCTGATCAAATCTTTTGGTGAGTTTGTAACATCGCAGGGTGTCGGCTTGCTTGGGGATGGTGATGGCCTCGACAAACTCGCCGGGACGCCGGTCTTGCTTGCCGTATGCAACAAAGAAATCCTCAATCGGAATGGCACGCCGTGTGTCGCCAAAGCGCAGATGCAATGTCGCGCCCAGCGCGATTAGCGCAGGCGGGCCATCCCCGATCGGAGAGCCGTTGGCGATGTTCCCGCCAAGGGTCGCGGCGTTGCGCACCTGAACCGAGCCGTAGCGGCGCAGCATCGCGGCAAGGCTTGGATGGCGCGAGGCAAAGAAACGTTCCACTTCGGTGACAGAGGTCATTGCACCGATGCGAATTTCCGCGTCTGTCTGGGTGATGCCGCGCAGGTCGGTGCAGTGGTTCAGAAACGCAACAGGCCCCAGATCCCGGAACTGTTTGGTGACCCAAAGACCCACATCGGTTGCGCCCGCGATGAGGGTTGCATCGGGATGTGCGGCGTACCAATCGGCCAGCGCGTCGGTTGTATTGGGTTGGATATGTTGAGGGGGGTGTTTGCCCCCGGTCGGCACGGCCGACGCCCCCGCGGTTTTAGTACCATCCGGAAGCCGCAAGTGGGTCAGGTGGTGCGGGACGGGTTCACCTTGTGCCGCCTCGGCCGCGCGGATGATCGGGGCGTAACCGGTGCATCGGCACAGGTTGCCGGCCAGTTGGGTGTCATGATCGGTTGACCCGTTCAGGTGGGCCGTGGCCATCGAGACAACAAAACCCGGCGTGCAAAAGCCGCATTGGCTGCCGTGGTGGTCAATCATCGCGGACTGGACCGGATGCAGCGTACCGTCAGGGGCAGAGAGGCCTTCGACAGTGGTCACATGTTTGCCATTTACCTGCGGCAGGAACAGGATGCATCCATTCAGGGCGCGCGTGCCGTTTTCGTCTGTGATCATCACAGTGCAGGCCCCGCAGTCGCCTTCATTGCAGCCCTCCTTGGTGCCGGTCAGGCCGCAATCCTCGCGCAGCCAGTCCAGCAGCGTCGTGGTGGGGGATACATCTGTCAGGGACACAGGATCACCGTTCAGAAAAAACGAGAGGTCCATGGGTTCAGCCTGCCGCGGTACAAAGTGGCCCGAAAAATGCGCCACCGCTCGATGCGGCGTAGAGGGGGCGCGGGCTTGGTTGGATCAAGGCTAAGGTGCGAATGTGGGATTTGGCAAGGGAAAAGGCGATTTTGTGCCGATGGCTCTGGTGGCTGCTGCGCGGCTTGCCTAATGATTGTGCTATGACATCTGACCCCCGATTCATTCACCTGCGCACGCATTCCGAGTATTCCCTGTTGGAAGGCGCGCTGCGGCTGAAGAAACTGCCGGAGATGTGCCGCAAGGCGGGCATGCCCGCGATGGCGCTGACCGATACCAATAACATGTTTGCGGCCCTTGAATTCTCCGTCACGATGGCGGGCGCGGGCGTGCAACCGATCATCGGCTGTCAGGTTGACGTGATTTTTTTCGAGACAGCACCGGGCGAAAAACCACGGCCTGCTGCGGCGATAGTCCTGCTGGCGCAGAATGAAGCCGGCTACGAAAACCTGATGAAGCTGAACTCTTGTCTCTATCTGGACAAGGGTGGGGCGCTGCCTGCGGTGACCCTGCCAGAGCTGGAAGCGCGAAGTGGCGGGCTGATCTGTTTGACTGGCGGGCCGGATGGACCTGTGGGGCAGTTGTTGCAGACCGGTCAGCGACCGGCGGCGGAAGCGTTGATGGGGCGGCTCAAGTCGGCGTTCGGAGACCGGCTTTATGTCGAGCTTCAGCGCCATCCCGGCGAGAGTGGACAACCCGAGAAAGAGCGGCTGACCGAGCGTGGTCTTGTCGAAATGGCCTATGGGATGGACCTGCCGCTGGTTGCGACAAACGACGTCTATTTCCCCGATGAAAAAATGTACGAAGCGCATGATGCGCTTATTTGTATCGCCGACGGTGCTTATGTGGATCAACAGGAGCCACGCCGCCGACTGACCGCGCAGCACTATTTCAAGACCCAGACGGAGATGGTGACGCTGTTTGCCGATCTGCCGGAAGCTGTGGCCAATACCGTGGAAATTGCCAGACGGTGCGCGTTCATGGCCTATCGGCGCGATCCGATCCTGCCTAAATTCGCAGATGACGAGGTTGCGGAATTGCGCCGGCAGGCGGAAGCAGGCCTCAAGCAACGCCTTGCGATCATTCCCCATGCGGTGAGCGTCGAGGAATACGAAAAGCGGCTGGAATTCGAGCTGGGTATCATCGAAGGCATGGGGTTCCCCGGCTATTTTCTGATCGTTGCGGATTTTATCAAATGGGCCAAAGATCAAGGCATCCCTGTGGGGCCGGGCCGCGGGTCCGGTGCGGGATCACTGGTGGCTTATGCGCTGTTGGTTACCGATCTTGATCCGCTGCGGTATTCGCTGCTGTTCGAGCGGTTCTTGAACCCCGAACGTGTCAGCATGCCAGACTTTGACATCGATTTTTGCATGGACCGCCGCGAGGAAGTGATCCGCTATGTGCAGGACAAATACGGGCGCGATAAGGTCGGGCAGATTATTACCTTTGGTGCGCTGTTGTCCAAGGCGGCAGTGCGCGACATCGGGCGGGTTTTGCAGATGCCTTACGGTCAGGTGGACCGGCTGAGCAAGATGATCCCGGTGGAGGGTGTGAAACCGGTGTCCATCGAAAAGGCGCTGGCGGATGAACCGAGGCTGCGCGAAGAGGCCCGAAACGAGGAGGTCGTCGCACGCCTGTTGGAATACGGCCAACAGGTCGAAGGCTTGCTGAGAAACGCATCCACCCATGCCGCCGGAGTCGTGATCGGTGACCGGCCTTTGGACGCGCTTGTGCCGCTCTATCAGGATCCGCGGTCAGACATGCCAGCCACGCAGTTCAACATGAAATGGGTGGAGCAGGCCGGACTGGTCAAGTTCGACTTTCTGGGGCTGAAAACGCTGACTGTCATTCAGAACGCGGTGGACCAGATCAAGGCGTCGGGGCGCCATCTGCACCTTGCCGCAGATGGCACCGAGCTATTCGCACCTGTTGAGGGGTTGATTGACGATATCGCCACGATCCCGCTGGATGATGAGGCGTCTTACAAGCTTTATGCCTCTGCCAAAACCGTCGCAGTGTTTCAGGTGGAGTCCAGCGGCATGATGGATGCGCTCAAGCGTATGAAACCGACCTGCATCGAGGATATCGTGGCGCTTGTGGCCCTCTACCGGCCCGGCCCGATGGAGAACATCCCGACCTATTGCGAGGTCAAGAACGGCCAACGTGAGCTGGAATCTATCCACCCGCTGATTGATCATATTCTTGAGGAAACACAGGGTATTATTGTTTATCAGGAACAGGTGATGCAGATCGCGCAGGTCATGGCCGGGTACAGCCTTGGCGGGGCTGACCTGTTGCGCCGCGCGATGGGCAAAAAGATCGCCGAGGAGATGGCCAAGGAACGCCCCAAATTCGAAAAAGGCGCGATGGAAAACGGCGTTGACAAGAAGAAAGCCGCCGAGGTTTTCGACCTGTTGGAGAAATTCGCCAACTACGGTTTCAACAAGTCTCACGCGGCGGCCTATGCGGTGGTTTCGTATCAGACTGCATGGCTCAAGGCGAACCATCCGGTCGAATTCATGGCCGGTGTGATGAACTGCGATATCCATCTGACGGACAAACTGGCAGTCTATTTTGAAGAAGTCCGCAAGCGGTTGGAACTGCCATGGGTGCCGCCCTGCGTGAACCGGTCGGACGCCACGTTCAAAGTGGTGGACGGTGCCTTGGTCTACGCGCTGGGCGCCCTGAAAAACGTCGGCGTCGAGGCGATGAAACTGATCACGCAAGGGCGCATGACCGAGGGTGTCGACAAACCCTTTGCGACGCTTTTCGACCTCGCGCGGCGCGTCGATCTCAAACGGGTTGGCAAGCGCCCGTTAGAAATGCTGGCGCGGTCGGGGGCGTTTGACGCGCTGGACCCGAACCGCCGCCGCGTCTTCAATGCGCTGGACCCGCTGGTCAATTATTCAGCCGCCATTCACGAACAAAAGGCGTCAAATCAGGTATCGTTGTTTGGCGAAGCGGGGGATGATCTGCCCGAGCCGCGCATGTTGCCGGTGGAGGATTGGCTGCCGGCAGAGCGGTTGACCGAGGAATTCAAGGCGGTCGGCTTCTATTTGTCCGGGCATCCACTGGATGATTACATGACGCCGCTCAAACGCAAGTGGGGCAATGATCGTGGTGTGCCGTTCCTGACGTTGGACGAGTTGACTGAGAAAGTGTCGACGCGCGGAGCGATGAACGCACGTCTTGCGGGCGTCGTGGCCGGTCGGCAGGAACGCAAATCGGCGCGCGGCAACCGCTTTGCTTTTGCGCAGATGTCTGACCCGACAGGCGGCTACGAAGTTACGCTGTTTTCCGACACGCTGGAAGCGGCACGCGATCATCTGGAGACCGGATCAAAGGTGGTGATCACGGTCGAGGCCACGATGGAGGCCGATCAGCTCAAGCTGTTGGGCCGTTCGGTTGCGCCTGTCGATATGGCTGTGGCAGATGTGGGCGGCATCGGCCTGAAAGTGTTCATCAACTCACCGGAGGCCATCGTGGCGGTGTCAACGGTTCTGGACGGCGCGCGCAGTGCTGCCAAAGGGGCGGGGCGCGGGCCGGTGCAATTCTGCCTGATGGGGGCCGGTCTGCCCGGTGAAGTCGAAGTTGATCTTGGGCAGGATTTTCCCGTGACGCCGCAGATCAAAGGCGCCATCCGTTCCTTGGGTGGCGTGTTGGAGGTCGAGGAAATCTGATCGCGCAGCGATTGTGATCGGGCCAGCAAGACGGCGCTGGCGTGACGAAGGCATTGAGGGAGGGGACAACATGCTCAGAAAAATGATTGTGACTGGCAGTTTGGCTCTGCTTGGCGCCTGTGGTGATCCACTGGGCGGGCTAGACCGGATTTCGGATGTTGATCTTTCAGAGAATGATCCGGCTGCGGCGGCACTGCCCACGGACGCCGAAGTGGCCCGCGAGGGTTTCTTTGGTACATCTGCGGCGTCGGGCGAGGCGGGAGCCGTTGCACCGGCCGGCGAGGCTGCGCCGCCCTCCGTGCGGAAGGGTTTGCTGGGGTTGTTTGGTCGGGCCGCGCCACAGGATCCAGTCCCTGAGCGCGAAGCAGGGGCACCGGAGCCTGACGCTGAAAAAGACGACGTTGCTACCGCTGGCCTCACGCCCGAACCTGCCC
>JBARUV010000218.1:0-12713 GCA_049645905.1 Sulfitobacter sp. | reverse complement strand
CGCCGACTTGGGCGCGCGTTCCCAGATCCGGGTGCAGCAAGCTCGTTCGGCGGGGCGCACCAACCCGTCGCGCTCCATCCGCCGCAGAAGGTGCAGGATCCCACTGTTGCTCATCCCGAGGGCATCCCGCAGTTCCGCTTGCGTCCGCGGGCGATCAAGGGCCTCGAGAACATAGCGTCGCCGGGCCTCGGCCCTGTGATTACTGCGATAGGCCTGGCGATGCGTTTCGTTGCTTGGGCCAGGCATCAGGATGCCTCTCGATCGTTGGAGGCGTGCTCGCGCAGCAGCCCCAGAGCTTCGTCGACTGTGGCAGCCTTATGGACGAGCGGAGGCTTCAGACCGTGGGTCGCGAATACGTTCTGGATTTCGCGGGTCGCCCCCGTAAGCCAGAAGGCCACTCCCTGCTTGTGCGCCTTGTGGGCAAGGCCCTCGATCATGTTGGCGCCGGTCGAGTCGAGAAACGGTACGGACGAGAAGTCGATAATCAGCGCCTTGTGCGTGTCCTGAATGCGGTCAAGCACAGAGCCGATGGAGGCGGTCGCGCCAAAGAACAGGACACCGGTGATCCGGTAAATTACGACGTCAGGATTCGCGGCCTGCTCTTCATGGTATTCGCCTCGCGGGTGGGCGTCGTCGGATTCGTCGTTGCCAACGAAGGCGCTGTCTGTCGCAACATCTGTCGTCCCGCTCATGCGATGAATGAACAGGACCGACCCGAGTGCAAAGCCGATAACGATGGCCTCGGTCAGATCGCGAAAGATAGTCAGGAAGAAAGTTGCGCCCAATATTGTCGCCTCCCCCCAGCCCGAGCGAACGAGGACGATGATGGCCGGTCTGTCGATCATGTTCCATGCAACGACGGCCAGAACGCCGGCGAGTGCGGCCAGCGGGATGAAGGAGGCGAGTGGTGCCGCGACGCGCACGAACAGGAGCAGGAATGCAGCGTGTAGCATCCCGGCAACCGGGCCATGCGCACCGGCTCGCACATTGGTCGCGGTGCGTGCGATGGTGCCAGTCACGCAGAAGCCGCCGAAGAGCGACGATCCGATATTGGCCACGCCTTGGGCCACGAGTTCGCAGTTTGAACGGTGCCTACGGCCCGTCATGCCGTCCGCGACGACAGCGGACAGAAGCGATTCAATTGAACCCAGCAAGGTAAAGGAGACAGCGGCTGGAAGGACTGCGAGGATGCTGCCCATCGAGAGTGAAGGCAAGCTCGGTGCCGGAAGCGACGAGGGAATACCGCCGAATTTGGTGCCGATGGTCTGGACAGGTAGCGCGAGCACTGCCGTGATGGTGGCGGCAAGGCAGACGGCGATCAGCATGCCTGGCCAGTGCGGGTGCCAGCGGCGCAGACCAAGAATGACGGCCACCGTAGCTGCGGAAACGGCAAGCGCGGACGGCGTCACGCTCGGCCATGCATCCCACAGCGCGGTGGTCTTTGCGAGCAGCTCGCCGGGCTCATGCTCAAGCGTCAGGCCGAACAGCTCCTTGACTTGACTGGCGAATATGATGACCCCGATCCCGGCTGTGAACCCGACCGTCACAGGGAACGGGATAAACTTGATGAAGTTCCCCAACCGCAGAAAGCCTACGGCTGCCATCATCAAGCCCGACAGGAAGGTCGCAAGTATCAGTCCCTCAATCCCATGCTGGGCCACGGTGGCGGCGACGAGCACGATGAAGGCCCCCGCTGGGCCACCGATCTGGAAGCGCGATCCGCCAAGTAGTGAAACGAAGAAGCCGCCGACGATGGCAGTGTAGAGTCCTTGCGCCGGGGTCGCGCCAGACGCGATTGCGATACCCATAGAGAGGGGCAGCGCGACAATTGCGACGGTCAGCCCGGCGATGGCATCCGCACGTATCTGATTTAGACCGTAGCCCTCGCGCAGGACGGTGACGAGTTTTGGTGTGAAGAGATCGGCGAAGCTCGGAGCGTCGCTTTGTCTGGTGGTCTGGTCTTGCATCTGTGGCCGCACCTTGGAGGTTGCGGCGGGATCGTCGGCTTCGTGTCGGCGGTCGCCGTCGCGGGTTGAAGAGTTAGTGTACCGGTGGTGGCCCCTTCAGCCGCACACCGCGTCCGCTCGCCGTGCTGGCAGAGCCTTCTCTGATGAGTTCGACGCCAGCAAGTTCAAGCGCAGTGACCACTTTGGTCAGGCTGTCCACGACACCGCGGACATTGCCGCTGCTGGCTTCCATGCGTTGGATCGTTGGCACGGACAGCCCCGACAGTTCGGCCAGGGTCTTCTGGTCGATACTGAGAAGGGCACGCGCCGCACGCATCTGAGGGCCAGTGATCATTGAGCATATCCTGAACGGGATAAAAGATCACTAAAGCCTGCTATATGATATGTCAAATATCAATTTTTCGATGTGATATAAAGATTTGAAATCTGGGAGAGAGAACAGTTTAATCAGGGATACGGTGACTGAAAGTATGCAATCAAAGTCCAAGTGACAGCAAATGTCTGCAAACGAGTTATCGCGGCAAATCCGATCTGACGAGTAACACAATCCCCGATGAGAATCCCCTCAGGGAGAGCCATTGACGGTCGCTCCGTCCAAATTGTTCTTTCATCAAGGGTTGCTTTGCCTGAGAAAAGCGCAGGGTTTTAGCAATCTTCTGGAAACTCTTGACTCAAATGAACACACCCGAAAATACAACTGCCAGCCCGCTACCTACCATAAGGACGGTTGCCACGACGGTCCGGACGCCGATCAGCCCGTAGGATACGAGGGTGAGCCCTAGGGCAACCCGCAGCATCGCAATGATCGCTGCGATGGGGTTTTCGGCCAGACGCAGCATGTCAGGATTCGCGATCATGCCCAGCGGTATGATGTAAAGGCCGACGCCAAGCGCCATTGCGGTCATCGCAACCTTGAGCCAGTTTTCTCCGATCATGCCTGCCGCGATAAAGACCGCGCCGCACACAGGAGGGGTGATCGTGGACAACAGGGCAAACCAGAACACAAACAGATGCGCCTGCAGCGGTTCCAGCCCGAGTTGTATTAGCGCCGGGCCTGCGACTGATACGCAGATGACATATGCGGCTGTCGTGGGCACCTCCATGCCAAGGATAAGGCAGGCAAGGGCCGTCAAGAACAGCGATGGCCAGAGCAACCCGCCGGACCCTTCAAGGATCAGCGAGGTGATCTTGACGCCCAGACCCGTGATCGAAAGAACCCCGATGATGATCGAAGCACACAAGATAATGGCCGCGATCATAGACACCTGCCTTGCAGCATTCGATACTGCGCTGGTGAAACGTCCGATGATCTGGGCGCGGACGCTTTTTAGATCCGCATTGATGAACAGCAGCAATGCGCCTGCAAGAATGGCCAGTGCGGCAGAATACTCCGGCGTGAATTTTGCGACGAACATGGCCCATAGCAACACCGAAAAAGGAACAAGGAAGAACAGCGATGTGATGATCACATCGCGCCGCGCCGGGCGATCAGCTGCGTCCACACCCTTTAGGTCAAAACGTCGGGCGTAGGCATTGATGCCGACCCAGACGGCCAGAAAGTAGAGAAAGGCAGGCAGGATCGCCGCAGCCATGATCGAAGTATAGGGCACGCCCGTCAGCTCGACCATCACAAAGGCACCGGCGCCCATCAGCGGTGGCATGATCTGCCCTCCTGACGACGCAACAGCCTCCACGGCGGCGGACAGTCGCTTGGGGTAACCCAGTCTGGTCATTGCGGGAAGTGTGATCGCGCCCGTTGATGCGACGTTGGCCGACGCAGAACCGGAGATTGAGCCAAAAAGTGCTGAGGAAATCACCGATACCTTCGCGGCCCCTCCCTTGAGGCGTCCAGCAGCGGCAGCGGCAACGTTCATAAATCCCTGTCCGGCCTCGCCGGCGTTTAGCACAGCCCCAAAGATGACAAAGATCGACACCACCCCGACGGAAACCCCCGTGAGTGACCCCCATATGCCCCCTTCCGCAATGGTCAGCGTGCCCAGAAAACTGTTGAGAGGGGTGCCGGAATGTCCAAACTGCCCGGGAATATATTGGCCGAAAAGCCCGTAGAGCAAGGCTGTTCCTGCGACCAGAGGCAAGGGCCAGCCGATGGCGCGGCGGGCCGTTTCCAGCGTTACGACCAACAAGGTGATTGCGATAACTTTTTGAAAATTTCCTTCGAGAAATCCGTATTGATCCCCCAGCATGTCATTGTTCCACGCAACCCAGAGCGCAGCACCAATTCCAAGGACAGCCAGTATTGTTCCACTGATCAGTCCCGCGCGGCTGGTAGCACCCATCACCAGCACAAATGGCAGGATAAAGGCCATGTGCAATGGTCGGCTGACCAGATTTGGCACCAAACCGGAAAAGATCAGGGCAAGATGATAGCCCACCAGACCAGCGGCCAACAGCAGCCAGAAAGCCGCGGCAATGCGACCATTGAGACGTGTATTCATGGGGGAAATCTCTTTGGAGAGAGGGAGCAGGCCGGATGTATGATCCAGCCTGCCGAAGGAGCCGATACCTTACTTTTGCGCGTCAGTAAGGTCGATGCCTGCTTCTGTGTAATAGCGTACAGCACCGGGGTGGATCTTACCTTCGATATTGCTCAGCAGGGCCTGGTCAACGCCGTTCCACCAAGGGGAATTATCCCCAAGCTTGGCCTTGCTGTCCCAAAATGTCTTGGTCAGTTCGTAGGCCGTGTCATCATCCATCGCAGTGGTTGTATAGGCCACAACCGGCAGCGAGGTTGTCGTGATATCAGCGTCTTGGCCCGCATAGGTGCCAGCAGGAATCTTCAGCATCGTCCGCTTGGTCTGGGCGATCTGATCGCCACTCAGCGACAAGACCGTGACAGGGGTAGAGGCTGCTGCTTCGATCACATTCGGCGCAGGCCACGAACCTGCAGTGACAAAGCCGTCGATCTGACCATTCTTAAGTGCGGCAACCGCATTGGAAAGCTCCGCATCCGCAATCGAGACTTTGTCGGCCAGTCCAAACATCTCAAGGTATTTTTCGCCTTCTGTCGCTCCAAATGAACCCTTGCCAAGCAGGATGGTTTTTCCTTCCAGACCCATCAGATTGGTGACACCGCTGTCGGCAGACATTACAAAGTGCATGGTCAGAGACGGGATCGGGAACAATGCGCGGATCTCGCTGAAGGCCGGATCTTCCTTGCCTTCGAACATTGCCTTGCCTTGCTGTGCAAGACCGACCAGCGCCGGCGGTGTCGTAAACACATAATCGCCACCGCGCGCCTTGGCTTCCATCACGTTCTGGACGGAGCCCTGACTTTCCTCGATTGTAACAATAACGTCGCCGTTGGTGCCTGATTTCATGGCTTCGGCAAGCTCAACGCCCATCTGGTAATAGGATGACCCCGTTTTGGCCGACTTGTAAGTGATGCGTGTTTCGGCTGACGCGGCCGTTACGGCGATTGTTGCCAGGGCGACTGCCGCCACTGCTGTTTTCAATACGATATTCATCCTAAATCCTCCCTTAAGGTGTTGTGGTTGTCTATAAATCGTGACGTGTCTGGTCGTCTTCTACAAGGCTCAATGCAGCGTTGGGTGCCGCAAAGAATATGGGACTTCGTGCCTTATCTAACTACATAAGCAAGAGGAGGCTTTGCGAAGACGCCAGGTCTCTCCCTTGTCGAGCGGCGGGAAGAGTCGGGCAGTCACCCTGCACGAAATCAGGCATTAAACTATCCAGCACCGGCCTGCTGTCCGTACTTGGTATCCTAAGGTGTCGTCGAGGGAAGGAAGGCACCAGCTCTCGTAATTTATTATAGGCTTGTCCGACAATACCCTTGTGACCTTCTTGCTCTTCGAGCCGTTGGGCGCGTCGGGTTGGAATGACGGTGTCATTGTTTTCACCTTCAGGGCAGAGGACATCGCCGAGATGTTTCGCCTTCACAACCAGCCGAAAGATGCGGAGGCCCTACACATGAATCGGACATCCGTCAATTCGTATGCAGGTCTCATGAGCGTATCGCGCTCATCGCGTTTCAGTAAAGCGCAATGACATATACATACGAACTCAACGGCGGAAACGGGCGACCAATCACGCTGCATAGTGAGTTTCCAAACCTGCCCTTATTCGTCGAGGCTGGCTGTAGACATGTACGGACTCTTCGGACACTTCCTGTAAATTCCCTGATTTGGGATGGAGGAAGTTTCCACGACGAACGACGAAGCGCCGACATGCAGCATCCGATCATTCCTAAGATGGACCCGATACACCAGGGAGATAGATTTCAGGTTGACTGAAACAGGTATGCCCGTAGTGTCCAACAATAGGACACTACGGGCAGTGGCTGAGTACCTGTCAAATAATCACTGCGAGATGAGGGCCCAAGCCAGCTGACGTTCGACGGACATTCATTTAAATTTCTGGGAGGGAAACATAATGACAAAAAAGACAGGAATAGTGGGAGCCTTGAGCGCTCTGGCGTTGACGGCAGGCCTTGCTTCGCCGGTCGCGGCCCAAGAGGATACCTTCAAAATTGGCGTGATCACCTTCCTTTCAGGCCAAGCAGCCGAAAGTTTTGGGGTGCCTGCTTGGAATGGTGGCAAGCTGCTGGTCGATATGTTGAACGAGGGGGGCAAATTGCCTGCACCCTATGACACCAAGGGCTTTGGCGGTTTGAACATCGAAGTTATCGTTGTGGACGAGGCCGGAGGTGCCACCAAGCAGGTGCAGGAATTCCGCAACCTCGTGCAGCGCGAAGAAGTGGACGCGGTTGTCGGCTATGTCTCTTCGGGCGATTGTCTGGCGATCCCGCCTGTCGCGGATGAGCTGAAGGCATTTACGATCCTGTATGACTGCGGCACGCCGCGTGTTTTCGAGGACAACAGCTTTGAATATGTGTTCCGCACAGCGGCGCATGCCACAATGGATAACGTCAGCCTTGCGCGCTATCTGAAATCGCGTGATTTCGACGTTCCCAGCTTTGCGGGACTAAATCAGGATTACGCCTGGGGTCAGGACAGCTGGGCCGATTTCAAAGGCGCGATGAGCCAGCTCTACCCCGATGCCGAGGAAAAGACTGCCCTGTTCCCGAAATTCGGCGCGGGTCAGTATGGCACCGAAATTTCGGCGCTGCTGCGCGAACGTCCTGCTTTGGTCCACTCCTCGAACTGGGGTGGTGACTTGCAAGGCTTCCTTATTCAGGCCACCGCACGCGGTCTGCACAAACGCTCGCAGCTGGTGCTGGCGGCAGGCGATCACGTGATCCCGCAGTTGCAGGACAAAATGCCTGATGGCATTTTCCTTGGCGCACGTGGTGTAAATGGTCTGGCAGCGAACGCGCGTGGCGGTGAACTGAAAGAGCTGACCGACACGATGTGGGCCGCCTATGAGGCTGAATATGACACCTTTCCAGTCCAGGCCCCCTTCCGCATGTGGCAGGCGATCTTTGGTCTGAAAACTGCCGTGGAAAATGCCATGGCTGACAATGGTGGCACCAAGCCGACCGATGAACAGCTGGCCGCAGCGATGACAGGTCTCGCCTGGGATGCGCCCTCTGGCCGGATCGAAATGGCGCTGGCAGCCGGTCATCAGGCGATCCAGCCCAATGCCATCGGCACCACCAAGTGGAATACCGAAACCGGCAAGATGGAGCTGGTGGATGTTGAATACTACGACGCCCGCTGCGTGAACCCGCCGGAAGGTATAAAATCTGCAGATTGGTTGGCACAGGGATTCCCCGGCGCTCAATGTGACTAACACCTGACGCCAGAACTGGCCCGTCGCCGCAGGGCGGCGGGCCCCTTTCTCCCTCCCATCGCATGGACATTTGACCTATGGACCTCGTTGCAACCATCCTTGTTGATGGGCTGATCTATGCTGGCTGGCTATTCATCGTCTCCGTCGGCCTGACGCTTGTTTTTGGCGTTCTCAATATTCTGAACATTGCGCATGGCAGTCTTTATGCGATTGGTGCCTATTCCTCAGCTTCGCTTGTGGGTGCATACTTCGCGGCGGGCGGCGAAGCCTTCCCTTATGGCAGCTACATCGCGCTGATCCTCGCGGCGGTCCTTGTGGCACTTGTACTTGGCCCGATTCTGGAACGCGGTCTGCTGCGGTACTTTTATGGGCGTGACGAGGTGCTGAACGTGCTTGTCACCTATGCTGTGTTCCTGATTCTTGAAGACGTGATGAAACTGATCTGGGGCGTGAACCCCTATTTCGTTTATGAACCTTACACGCTGCTGGGCGATGTCGAGATCGGGTCACTATTCTATGTTGGTTATGACTTTGCCGTGATTGCGGCGGCCGTGATCGTTGGTCTGGCGGTCTGGCTAACCCTGAACCGGACGCAAATCGGCAAAGTCGTTCTAGCTGTTATCCACGATGCTGAAATCAGCCAGACGATGGGCGTAAACGTGCAACGCATCTATCTGGGTGCCTTTATGGCGGGTGCCTTCCTTGCCGCGCTTGGCGGGGCACTGACCGCGCCGATGATCTCGGTCACGCCCGGGCTGGGGGTCAATGTTGTCATCGTGGCCTTTGCGGTGGTAATTATTGGCGGGCTTGGCTCAATTCCCGGTGCCGCGATTGGCGCGTTGATGGTGGGTATCAGCCGCGCAGCCTCAGTGCATCTGCTGCCAGAGGCTGAACTCTTCATCATCTATTTCGTGATGGCCATCGTACTGGTGTTCCGCCCCGAGGGGCTGTTTGCCAAAACACAGGCGAGGAAAATATGATGCGGTTCTCTGTCTTTGCCTCTGCCGCTATTGGGTTTGTCGTGCTGGCGGCAGGCGCAATTGTCTTGCCCGATTGGGCGATGTTCCTGTTTGCCATGGCTTTGGCCAAAGGACTTGTCTGTCTGGGTATCGTCGGCATGATGCGCGGCGGCGTGGTGTCATTCGGCCAAGGGCTCTATTATTGCCTTGGCGCCTATACCGCGACGCTCGCCGCGAATTTTCTGGGCGTCTCGGACATCTTTTTGCTGAGCCTGCTCAGTGCGGTCATCTGTCTGCTTGTCGGGCTGATCTTTGGCCCTCTCCTGTCGAGCTATCGCGGTATCTTCTTTGCTATGTTGTCGCTGGCGCTGTCGATGGTGCTCTATGGGTCGCTCTCCAAGATGAGCTTTATCGGCGGTACAGACGGGCTCAACATCGGGGCACCAACGTTTCTGGGCTGGGCTCCCGAAGGGCGACCGCTGCAGACGGCGCTGTACCTGTATGTGGTTAGCATCGTCGTGATCTCGGGCGCCTTGATGCGGGTCTACTTTGACAGCGAACAAGGACTGATCACGCTGGCCACCCGCGACAATGAGTTGCGGGTCGAATATCTGGGCGCATCCGTGCGCAACGTCATGACCTATAACTACGTCTTTGGCGCGCTCCTGGGCGGGATTGGCGGCACCGTTGCGGTGCTGGCTTTGGGGCATGTGGACCCCGAATTTGCCTTTTGGACCACCTCGGGCGAGTTCGTTTTCGTGGCCATTCTGGCGGGCTATCTGTCGGTGCCTGCGGTCTTTGTCGCGGCGATCATTCTGGAACTGGTGCGGTCGTTTTCCAACCTCTATTTTCCCAACACATGGCAGTTGGCGCTGGGTATCTTTTTGCTGATCGTCATCGTCGCCCTGCCGGATGGACTTGGGTCACTGGTCAAGCGCCGCAAAGGACAAGACACATGAGCAGCGGCGTTCTGGAAGTACGCGACGTACAAAAAACCTTTGGTGCGGTGACAGCGGCCAAGGATGTCTCCGTCTCCGTGCCACAGGGATCGGTCTATTCGCTGATCGGCACCAATGGCGCGGGCAAGACCACGTTTGTGAACATGGTCACTGGCTATATCAAGCCTGATGCGGGCACCATCAATTTTGGCGGTCGTAACATCGCGGGTCTGCCTCCGCGCCAGATCACACGGCTCGGCATTCACCGCTCGTTCCAGATAGCGCAGCTGTGCAACGAGCTGACGGTCGAGGAAAACATGCTGGTTGCGGGGGCTATTCACGGGCAGACCCGCCCGTCGTTCCTGCGCCGCAGCGATGATGCGCAAGCCCGCGAACGGGCGATGGCGACGTTGGAGCGGTTCAACATCGCGGAGCACCGCAACCGGTTGATCCCCGAGCTGTCGGGGGGGGTGAAAAAGCTGCTGGATATCGCGATGGCCATGGCGGGCGAAACCCAGATCATGCTGCTGGACGAGCCCACATCCGGCGTGGCGGCGGACGAGAAATTTCCGATCATGGATCTGGTCATCAATGCCCTGCGCGACGAAGGGGTGACGGTGATCTTTGTGGAGCATGACATGGATATCGTGAACCGCTACTCCGAACGGGTGCTGGCGTTTTATGATGGCCAGATCATTGCCGATGACACACCCGATGTGGTGCTGTCGGACGCCGAAGTGCAACGCTATGTCACGGGGGCACCGGCATGACACTGAAACTCGAGAACGTCGAAGTCACCATACAGGCCGCTCCCATTCTGCGCGGTGTCAGCCTTGAGGTCGCGGCAGGCGAACGCATGGGGCTGGTGGGTCGAAACGGAGCGGGCAAGACAACCGTGATGCGCACCATCACCGGCCTTGCCACGCTGGCAGCCGGCAAGGTCTTCTGGCAAGGCGAGGACATCTCGGTCATGGAACCGCGCGACCGGGCGCGGCTGGGCTTTGGCTATATGCCCGAGGACCGTCGGCTGATCCCCGATCTGACGGTTGAAGAAAACATGCTGCTGCCCGCATGGGTCAACGATGCCATCGACGGACCGGGGGGGCTGGCCTTTGTCTATGATCTGATGCCCGAACTGACCAAGATGTCGGCACGCAAGGCGCTGCTACTGTCTGGAGGACAACAAAAGATGGTCGCTTTGGGCCGTGCATTGATTGCGGGCAAACAATTGCTGCTGCTGGATGAGCCGTTTGAAGGGGTCGCCCCCGCCTTGGCGATGCGCATCTCGGACGTCATTACATCATTGAAGGGCGAAGGTCTGTCTGTGCTGATCGCGCAATCCGAACTGAGCCATTCCGTCGATCTTCTGCAACGCGAAAGCGTGATCGAGCGGGGCGAGATTATCAAAGTAAATGTGATTGACCCCAGCCTCAAGGAACAGCAAGCCTGACAGGAAGGGCCACAAGCGTGAACGCACTCTGTCCTCCCTTTTTGGAAACGGCACAAAGGCATTAGGACCAATATGGCGCTCAAAGCTAAACCGCTGCGCGTGCAGCATGCCTATGAACAAGTGTCTCGCGAGATCGAGGTGCAAATTCTGACTGGGTCCATCAAACCCGGCGACCAGCTTCCCGGTGAGGTCGAGATGGCGAGCATGTTTGCTGTCAACCGCTCTACCGTGCGCGAAGGGATCAGGCGGCTGGAAAGCGAAGGTTTTGTGCGTCGGATATCGCCGCGCAAGATGGTGGTCAGCATCCCGCGGATGGCTGAGCTGTCGTCGCGCCAGACCCGCGCGCTCAGCATGCTGGAAGTCAGCTTTAGCGAGCTATGGAACGTGGTGGTCGAAACGGAACCGCTCGCGGCAGAACTTGCCGCGATCCATGCGGAAAACAGTGACCTGCTCGCTCTGGATGAAATTCACGCGGCACTGGTGGCGGCCGAAGGCGAAGGACGCACCACGGCTGAGATTGATACCGCATTTCATTCGCGTATTGCCGAGGCAGGCAAGAACCGCGTATTGCAATTGGCCCGCGAACCAATCGGATTTTTGATCTTTAGCGGGATTGACGCGCTGATTCCGGAACTGCCCCAAGCCATGTCGCGCCAAGTGGTCGCGCACAGCCATGTGATAGAGGCGATCCGCAACCGCGATCCTGTAGGCGCGCGCGATTGGATGCGGCGGCATATTGACGACTTCAAACGGGGATATGTCCTTGCCGGTTTGCCGCTGGATGAACCGATTGCCGGGGTCGCGGGCAAGCTGGTTGATCTGGGACACGACCTGTGATGTGGCGCTCTGATCGTGGGTGGGCCAATGTCTGAGGACAGTACTTCTGCGCCATTGCGTTTTGAGCATCACTACGGTGACCGCGTTGTCGCCTGCTATGCTGATCGTCCGCCCAATGTATACGGTCTTTTGCGCGATGCCGTTGCCCGCTATCCGGACAACACCGCGCTGATCTGTGACGACACGCGCCTGACCTACGCTGAATTGGATACCGAGGTTCGCAAGGTGGCCGCAGGTCTTGCGGCCCGTGGTGTCGGGTGCAGTGACAGGGTTGCAATGCTGTTGGGCAATGGCACACCTTTTGTGGTTGTCACCTATGCGGCGGCCTTTTTGGGTGCCGTCACCGTACCCTTGAACACCCGCGACCAGATGCCAGGCATCCGCCATGCCCTGCAAAATTCCGACGCGATGGCGTTGATCGTGGACGCCGAGTTCTGCGATCTTGTCCCACCGCCTGGTGACACGCCGACCCTGACAGCAAAGCTTTCGGTCGGTGAGGCCACAGGCTTTGACGCCTATGAAACGCTTTTGCACGACGCCCCTGCTGCAAATCCTACGCTGACAGATGAGGAGGCGGCAGCGACCATCCTCTATACCTCGGGCACCACGGGGACGCCCAAGGGTGCGACGCTGACCGGCCTCGGGATTATCCATTCCGCCACAAATTTCATGCAGGCCATGGCGCTGGGACCAACGGACCGCACCGTCGTAGTGGTGCCCATGAACCATGTGACTGGATTGGTCGCGGGGATACACACGTTGGTCCGTTGCGCTGGCTGCATTGTTGTGATGCGCACATTCAAGGCGGTACACTTCCTTGAGTGCGCCGCAG
>JBARUV010000217.1:0-1889 GCA_049645905.1 Sulfitobacter sp. | reverse complement strand
TCTTAAGAAGCAACGGCGTATTCAGGTTATTGTCGTTGCCATTGTGGCTCTTGCCTTATCAACGGCGCTGATCGGATACGCGATGCGGGATGGGATCAATTTCTTTCGCGCGCCCAGCGAGATTTTGGCGCAGCCTCCGGGTCCTTCAGAAGTTTTTCGCATCGGTGGGTTGGTCGAAGACGGCTCGATCGTGCGTGGACAAGGCGAGACGATTCAGTTCAGCGTAACAGATGGCGGCGCCGTTGTGCCCGTAACCTACACGGGTGTTTTACCTGATCTTTTTGAGGAAAATCAGGGCATGGTCGGAACAGGTCGCTACATTAACGGTGTATTTGAAGCATCTGAAATACTTGCCAAACATGACGAAACTTATATGCCAAAAGAAGTCGTGGACGCGTTGAAAGAACAAGGCGTCTACAAAGCTCCGGAAGGCTAAGACCGCACGCTGCGGTTAAGCACAATTAACCACTCTACGTCCATCTTTGTCGCCGCGATAGGCGAGCAAAAGGGGACATGTATGCAGACGGTCAGAGAGATCGCTTCAGAGATCGTGACGCGAGAAGGCGGGTTCGTAAACGACCCTGATGATCCGGGCGGTGCGACGAATTTCGGCGTAACGATACACACGATGCGCACGTTGGGCATCGATCTGGATCGAGATGGCTCCGTGACCGTTGCCGATGTCCGCGCTTTGAGCAAAGAGCAGGCCATCGAAATTTTCGAAAAACACTATTTTGAAAAGCCGTTGATCGCGTTGTTACCACCCGCATTGCATGCAACGGTGTTTGACATGTACGTGAATGCGGGCAGCAATGCGATCAAGATACTGCAGCAGCTTTTGAACGACATGGGTCACGCGGTCGCCATCGATGGTGCGCTTGGCCCGCAAAGCATTGCCGCTGCGCAGGCCGCCTATCTACAGGCCGCACAGCATCTGGTGGACGCCTACGGGATTGCACGGCGGAACTATTATTTTCGCATTGCAGATCGTCGCGTGGCGAGCCGGAAATATGCGCGTACCCGCGCGGGCAGCAAGGGCGGATGGATTAAGCGCGCCGAAGAATTCATAGCGGCGCAGTATCATCTGACAGAACAGCAATTTCAGCAAAGGATCGCAGCATGGGCGTAGTTTCAGGCATTTTAGGCGTCATTTTCGGCAGCGGACGCAATGTGATCTCGGAGACGGCAGGCGTGTTTCGCGAAAACACCGAAGAGGGCGCGACCAGATCGCAAGAATTGCGCCTTGAGGCGATGAAGCAGTTCGCGCGCGAATTTGAGAACTCCAAACAGGGGTGGTTCGATCGTGTCATGGATGGGGCCAACCGCTTGCCGCGACCCGCATTGGCGTTAGGCACCTTGGGGTTGTTCGTGACGGCGATGATAGACCCCATTTGGTTTTCCACGCGCATGCAGGGGATTGCATTGGTGCCTGAGCCGCTCTGGTGGTTGTTGGGGGTCGTGGTGTCCTTTTATTTTGGGGCACGTCACCAAATCAAAAGCCAACAATTTCAACGATCTATTGCGCAAACCATGGCGATGGCGCCGCGGGTGATCGAGAATATCAACACCTTGAACAGTCTAAGACCAACAACGCCTGGCTTGGCTGATACCGGACATGACGCGCAATTATCTACCTTGTCGGTCCGGCCTGACGGCAATCTGGCTTTGGCAGATTGGCAGTCACGTCAAAAGCAGGCCGCGACAAAGTGAACATCTGAAAAGCGCGAATGTCGTTGGACGTTACCATGTAGCGCCGTATACTTGGTGCATGATTACAGAATTTGGACATTTCGCGCTCATCCTCGCCTTCGCGGTCGCCATCGTTCAGATGGTGGTTCCCTTGATCGGTGCGCATAAGCGGTGGCCCGCGTGGATGGCCGTGGCAGTGC
>JBARUV010000216.1:0-4675 GCA_049645905.1 Sulfitobacter sp. | reverse complement strand
TGTTCCTCTTTGACCGTCAGATTGAAGTTGGTATCGGTTGCAGTGGTGGTATGGGCGACTTCGATGCGCAGGTTGTTCCCCCAAGCGCCCGGATTGTTTGCCGGTGCGTCGCGGATCACCCGCCCCGCCGCAACATCCAGCAGCGTATTCCCTCCCCCCCCGACGGTGTCTTCCAATTGCGCCGTTGCGGGGGTCATTTCGGTGATGGGTGCGGCGTCAGGTCCGGGGTGTCCGATCCGCACGACCCACGCCTCTGTCCCGCCGTTCAGAAAGAACTGTTGTATGGCATATGACGCCTCGCTGTCCCGGTCGAGCCCGCCATACTCCCGCTCGAAATCGGAAAGGCTTTGGACACGCACCGCTTCGTTGTGAAGACCGCGCGTAAAGGTGCCGACAAACGCAGCGATAGATGTGGCAACCCCCCTGACCGGACGCGCGCCAGACGGAATTTCCTCTATGTAAACACCGGGATATGTTGGATTAACAGGCATGTAGCGCCTCCTTTTTGAACAAGGATCTCAACGGCGGCGCTGATCTAACGAAATAATTCTAAAACTGGTCACCCGCTACAATCAATGCCCGCAGGACGGAGTAAATTCGTCTCGTATTATGGCTTGAATGTTACCACCAATACGTGTTTCGCGCAATATCCATACCAACAGAGCGAGAAACTCAGGTTTTCATTATTTTTCCGCAGCTTGCGTCTGAACAAGCCGTTTTATGCCTAGGTCAGCAGAGGTTGGCGCCGAAACCAGAAACAACGCACACCACCTGCGCTGCTGTCAGGCAAACACGTTTACCTAGATGAGAAGTCTAAAACTTTCGCCAAAGGATCGCTAACTGGAGCTCCTGGATCCCCCGCCCACAACCGTACGCTCCATCCCGATTTCACAAAGTCGGACGTAGGTATTCCTACGCAACGCCTAATTGCGTATGATCCTTGCAGAGCTCCATATTTAGGGGCGGATATTTTACGTACTATTGATTCTGATTGCTGTTTTTCGTTTTTGTTATTGGGTGCCCGAATGTATGAAACGCATTTCGATCTAAAGCTCTTTCCGTTCAAGGTGACACCCGATCCGGCGTTCATCTACTGGAACAGGCAACATCGCCGCGCCGCCAGTATTCTGGAACTGGGGTTTGCCCAGCTTGCCCCCTTATCGGTCCTGACCGGAGATGTCGGGGCCGGCAAAACAACGCTGCTGTTGCACTTTCTGAACAAGAAACCCGACGTAATAACAGTCGGGCTGATATCGAATTTCTCCAGTGGCCTTGGCAGCCTTTACGAATGGATTCTGAACGCCTTCGATATCCCCCTTGAAGCCAATGAAATTGACTGTCTTGAGGCTTTCCAGCAGTTCGCCATCTCTGAATACGCAGCCGGTCGCAGGTGCGTGCTGGTTGTTGACGAAGCGCAGAACCTTTCGGACAGCGATCTTGAACGGTTGCGGATGTTGACAAACATCAACTCCGGCAAGGACGTGCTCCTGATGCTTTTCCTTGTCGGCCAACCTCAGCTGCGCGAGCATCTGATGAAGCCCTCAAACCGCCAGATCGCGCAGCGCATCGGACCGACCTTCAATCTCGGCCCAATGGGGCTGAAAGACACGCAAGCCTACGTACGGCACCGGATCAGCGTCGCGGGCGGCAAGAACGACATCTTTGACGATGATGCGATTGCGCTCGTTCACCGGCAATCAGGCGGCGTGCCGCGTCTGATAAACGTGGTGTGCGAAATGGCCATGGTCAGTGCCTACGGCGAAGGGACAAAGCGGATCGACGGTGCCTTCATGCAGAGTTTTCTGGACGACGTCGATCAAAGCGGGTTGCTGGCGTCTACGCCGGAACCCTATACCGAACCCGCCATACCGGAGCGTACTGTCAAAACCCCGTTTGAAACGATCTTTTTCGATGACCCCGATGCGGACCCGGATTCCGATGAGCTGGAAGATCAACATCAGGTGGTGCCGTTTCCGCAATCCGAAGGCATTGTTCTGAAAGAACCCGAACAACCTGCGCCGAAAGACGCGCAATCCCCCGACGAAGCGACGCCTGCCCCGTCACAAACCGCCGCAGTCGACCCGTTGCCAGCACCGCAACCGAGTGATCTGCAGGGAGCCGACGAACCGTCCGGAGGAAAGTCCGGTGGAAGACTCAAGTTCATGGCAGGCGCCGCAGTTGCCGCCGTGGCCTTCTTTGCAGTCAGTTCGGTTCCACACCTCGACCGCCAACCGGTTGAAATGGCAAACCTCGATGCGCAGACCGCCAGCACCAACGATAGTACCCAGATGCAAAGCAATCTGCCCGCCACCCTGCCGGAAACCATCGCGCCGTTCGATAATATGACCGGCGCGGCCCTGCTGGACAGTGCTATCGAATCCGGTGTCACCAATCCCAAGGCAGCAGCCATCGCCTATGCCCGCGCCGCGTTGCGCGGAGAGAATACGGCGGCCTATTACCTCGGGCAACTTTACGAGACAGGCGATGGTGTGACCCGCGACCTTGCACAAGCGCGCGCCTGGTACACAGTCGCGCAGGAAAGCGTGCGCGGCGCACGCCGCAGGCTCGGCGATCTGGGGCCACCGGAACAGTCGGGGGATATGACGCCCCCTGTTCTCCTGCTAGGCGGGCCGGTCACCGGCGGCGGGGCAGAGTTTGTGTGGACCAGCGGTGAAGGTGCAGATCCGGCCTATTACGTGGTCGAACTCTCTGCCGGACAACAGGAACCTGTGACACGCCTTGCGCCGCAAAAAGTCTCCGCACTGCGTATCGACGCGCTTGGGGACGCACGGATATGGCGCGTGCTTGCCGTGGATGCGGCGCTTGGTCGTTACACTGTTTCCGACTGGATGCCGCTCGGCAACCTGAACGATCCGGCTTCGCTGGGGTCCGGACCTGTCAATCCGGACGTGATCGTCACTGCGCCAAGTGATGTCGAACCAGACCTGCTCGCCCCCGCAACGCAGCCGCTGAGGGCCGCGAACATCTCCTTCAGCACCATCAAAGACGCGGTCGAGCAGGGCGAACAAGCGCAGGTGCGTTATTATTTTGACGCCGACGAGGACGCGGCACAAGAGATCGCTACCCTTCTGGACGTGCCCGCCGGGGCCATGCGGGCGACGGCAGACCCGGACGGGGCGCAGCAGCCCCTGCCGGGTCAGATCACGGTCATTCCTGCGGCGGGCTGATCACTGCAGGATCAGCAGCCGATCGTCGCGCAAATCTGCTTGCGGTAAGCGGAATTCGCGTCACTTTCCTGCGTTGAAATCGCCGGTGCATCCCCTTCGCAGGCCAAGACGTAATCCGGTTGCAGGCCGGCATTTACGCATTCACCAATGTTCCACCCCGGAGGAATGTCGCTCAAATCGACCTGCTTCCATTTGGGATGCCCCGTTTCGCGCAGCTCATCGAACTTGGTGGTGATGACATTCGCAATATCCGACACCGCCTTGCAACTTTCGCGGTGATAGGCATTTTTCCATGGATCGTATTCGTAGCTCATCAGCACCGCTTTTACAGCGACAACGTCAACAGCCTCCGGCTGGAAGGGATAGGACCCGGCCGGAATAGTTGCGGGCAGATAGACGGCCTGAAGTGTCGGATCGGCAATCGGCACCAGATGGAAGCGTTGCGGATCAATGGCGTCGGACTGGAATATCTTGGTCGGTGCCCCCGCGACATAGAAAAAGGCATCGATGTTCCCCGCAAGCAGCGCCTGCAGCGAGTCGTCGGCATTGATTGTCACCCGTTCGCTTGGCATCACCTGTGCCAGATCCAGCACCAGCGACGCAGTCAGAAAGGTGCCGCTGTCTGCAACCCCGATAGCCACGCGTTTACCATTCAGGTCCGCAAGCGACGCGATGTCACGTGTCGCCAGAACATGCACCTCTTCGTTATAAAGCGGGAACGCAATCCGCACCCCTACAACAGCGCGCGCAACGGCAGGATCGTCTGCAGCGAAGGTTTTGAGATACTCCAGCACGTCGGACTGCACGATACCAAGTTGGGTGAACCTGCGCTTGCGCACACCAAGGAAGTTCTCCAGCGATCCGGCACTCTCGCGTACATTGAGAGTCACACCGCATTTCGCGGCCATCTCGCTCATGTCGCGCCCGAACTGGATGTAAGTACCGCTTGGTCCACCGGTAAGGATGTTCTTTTCGAACTCCTGTGCCTGTGCCGGCGCCATTGGAAGTGTTGCCGTGACCAGAATGGCCATAGCAAACGAGAGTATCCTCTCGCGGACGTGTCGATACGTAATTTTCATGTCATTTACTCCGGTCTGCACAGGGGGGTCGGCTCAGCATCCGCCGAGGGTTCTAACAAGTGAAACAAGCGTCTGGCGGTTGATCGTACCAAAGGACTGCTGCAACGCATCGGTGGCACAGGCTCCATTAACGAGAAGGTTCTGTAGCTTCTCCACTTCCGGGGTCTGTGACGACGGCAAACCCGGCGCGTTGCGCAGTGCAGCATCCACGACGGACACGGGGCGCGGTGTCAGGCCGGGTTGGGCTGTGGTTGTGGATATTGCCGGTTCGGTCGCTGGTTCTGGCGCAACAACAGGCGCAGGCGCATTGGCAGACCCCGTTGCGGCCATTGCGCTCTGGGTTTCCTCAAGCCGCGTCTCCAAACCGCTCAATTCGTTTGCTGCTGCGGCCCGCGCCTGTTCGACAGC
>JBARUV010000215.1:0-11975 GCA_049645905.1 Sulfitobacter sp. | reverse complement strand
GCAGCGCTATCCATGTGGCGTACTCTTGTTATTGTCTGCTCGTTTTACGCAGACTCCCACACTAGCAAATGGGGAACAAGGGCCGCAGTGACGCAGGTTTCTCATTTTGTCCTAGTTGCCTCTGCACTGCGAAATCTGCGCAGTGCGACACTGCCTGTTTATCAGTAAAATGCCGCCGCATTGTTGATCAGGAGAATCCGCAGCACCGCCACCCCGATCAGCACAACGAGAGGTGCGAGATCTAGGCCGCCCATCTGTGGCACGATCTGGCGCACGCGTGAATAGATCGGATCAAGCAGCCGGTTCAGGCCATCCCAGATTTGAGCCACAAGCGGCTGGCGCAGGTTCAGTACCTGAAAGTTGATCAGCCAGGACATGATGACATGCGCGATGACAACGAAATAGACGATGTTCAACAGAAGCATCAGGATTTGGAACAGCGAAGTCATCGGTTAGCCCTTTCAAAGCGATGCCTGTCAGTTAAGCGCCACAAACAAAAACCGCAAGAGTGCCGCAAGGTTCGTGGTTGACGCACAAGTCATGCTGGCCAAATGAAAGAGAAAAGGAGACTTCCATGTTCCCGTTTGTCAGGATCGCCAAAGACACCTGGCTTGCCAGTCGCCAGCCCGCATTCGACTCGCTGACCCAGACCCACATCAGCCAGCATATCTGCTGGCCACATGATCTGGATTTCTGGCTTGAGCTGAACAATGGCCGCGCCTTGTCGCTCTATGATATCGGTCGTACTGCGATGGCCCAGCGCGCGGGACTGATCGGCGTCCTGCGCCGTGAACGCTGGGGGATGACCATGGCTGGCAGTTGCACACGCTTTCGCCGCCGGATCCATGGGTTCGAGAAGTTCGAAATGCGCAGCCGCTCGGTCTGCTGGGACGACAAGTTCATCTACATCGAACAAAGCATGTGGAAGCAGAACGGGGAGTGCGCCAGCCATGCGCTTTTCCGTGCGGCCGTCACGGACAGGAACGGGATCGTGACCCCGTCCCGTGTGCTGGAGGCTATGGACATGTTCGTTACGTCTCCGCCGATGCCCGGTTGGATTACCGCGTGGTGTGCCGCCGAGGATGAGCGTCCTTGGCCACCGATGCAGGACGCCTAGCACCTGAAACCAAACCTTGCGCGCTTGCGCCCGCCCTGCTCTACCCTTGATCAACAAAGGGACGGGGAAAGAATGAGCACAATTTCAACGCGCAAGCGCATCTGGGGCTGGTATTTTTTCGACTGGGCCAGCCAACCCTATAACACCTTGCTCCTGACCTTTATCTTTGGTCCGTACTTTGCCCAGACCGCCACCACGGCCTTGGTGGACGGTGGTATGGCCGTAGATGCCGCCAAGGCACAGTCGCAGGCCTATTGGGGCTACGGTTTGGCTGCTACGGGGATATTGATTGCGATTTTGGCGCCAATTCTGGGCGCTATTTCTGATTCTTCTGGTCGACGGATGCCGTGGATCCGGTTGTTCTCACTGCTTTATGTTCTGGGTGCCGGCGGGCTGTGGTGGACTGCACCGCAGGATTTCTCCGTCCTGTGGGCGCTGTTCTTTTTTGGCATCGGTTTGATCGGCATGGAGTTTGCCACGATCTTTACCAACGCCTATTTGCCCGAACTGTCACCGGATCGCGACGAACGCGGGCGTATTTCAGGCTCCGGCTGGGCTTTTGGCTATGTGGGCGGAGTCGTTGCGCTGATTGTGATGCTCGCACTGTTTCAGGCAGGCGACAATGGCAAGACAATGGCGGGGATTTCACCCCTGTTCGGCCTTGACCCCACAACCAAAGCGGACACGCGCATCGTTGGTCCGCTGACCGCAATCTGGTTTGCCGTCTTTATGATCCCGTTTTTCATGTACATCCGCGACACGCCAAAACCGCAGGCAGAAAGCTACAAACTCGGCAAAGGCCTGTCAGACCTTGCCGTCACCTTGCGCAGGCTGCCGCGCCATCCATCGCTTATGGCCTATCTGGGATCGTCGATGTTTTACCGTGACGCGTTGAACGGTATGTACACCTTTGGCGGTATTTATGCACTGGGGGTGCTGAACTGGTCGATCACCGACATTGGCATTTTTGGCATCGTTGCCGCGATTTCCGGTGCGATCTTTTGCTGGATTGGCGGGCGCGTCGACCGGCGTATCGGTCCGATGCCGGTCATCGTATTTTGTTGTGTGGTGCTGATTTGCACGGCAATTCTGATCATCTCGCTGACACCGACGTCCGTTTTGGGCATGAGTGTCGCAGAAGGCTCTGCTCTGCCCGACATCATGTTCTACCTCGCGGGCGCATCAATCGGCGCAGCCGGTGGGGCATTGCAGGCCTCATCGCGCAACATGTTGACGCGGCAGGGCGACCCTGATCGCATGACCGAGGCCTTTGGTCTCTACGCGCTGTCGGGCAAGGCAACATCGTTCGTTGCCCCCGCCCTGATCGGGATTGCAAGTGACGTAACCGGCAGTCAAAGATTGGGCATTACCCCGGTTGTAGGGCTGTTCATCATTGGTCTCATTCTGTTAGCATGGGTCAAACGAGATGGAGATTTTGCAAAATGATCCTGACACGCATTCTGGCATCAGCCGCGCTGGCCCTTGTGCTGGGTTCCTGCGGCGGTGGCGACCGCGACATCGACGGTAAAAAGACTGTGCTTCCAACCATCGGTTCCTCCGGCGGCGCGCTGTCCAATGTGCAGGCGAAACGCCTTTTTGGCGCGAAAACCGGCCCGTCCTCGCAAGCCCCCGCCGCCTACGGATCTTACGCCAAGGGCTGCATCGCAGGCGCACAGCAGCTGGTCGAATCCGGTCCGACATGGCAGGCGATGCGCCTGTCGCGCAATCGCAACTGGGGTCACCCCGAACTGATCGACATGATCACGAAACTAAGCCGCGTCGCCGCCAGCCAGCCCGGCTGGCAGGGCCTTTACGTGGGTGATATGTCACAAGCGCGTGGCGGTCCCATGTTGACCGGTCACCGCAGCCACCAGATGGGGCTGGATGCCGATATCTGGATGCTGCCACCCCAATCGCTGGGCCTGTCGCGTAAGCAGCGAGAGACTATTTCATCCATCTCCACCCGCCGGGCGAGCGGCGCTTACGTCAACTCTTCGTGGACACGGGCACATCACGAAATCATCAAGGCCGCCGCAAAAGACCCGCGCACCGCGCGCATTTTTGTGTTTCCCGGTGCGAAGGTGCAAATGTGTGAAGATGAAAAGGGCGACCGCAGCTATCTGCGCAAAATCCGGCCCTGGTACGGGCATCATTATCATTTCCATGTCCGGCTCACCTGCCCCAAAGGCGCGCGCGGCTGCGTGAACCAGACTCCGCCGCCTGCCGGTGATGGGTGTGCGGATGCCCGCCAATGGCAACGCAACATCCTCAACCCACCAAAGGCAAAGCCACGCGATCCTAATGCGCCCGACCCTAAACCGCGTCGCGAACTGGTTCTGGCCGACTTGCCTGCCCAGTGCAAATCGGTCCTTGAAAACTGACCCTGCGTGTTATTGCACTGGTTCTCGCCCTTGCCATAACAGGCCGGGGTGTATTGGCCGAACCCGCGCTGCGCCTGACATCCGATGTGACATGGGAAAACCCCGCGCCGTGGTTCGGCGGGTTTTCAGGGGCAGAGGTTTCCGATTCAGGGGAACAGTTGACCCTCATCTCAGACCGGGGAAACCTTGTCACAGCGAGTCTGATCCGTACATCCGGTGAGCTAACGGCGGTAAAGCTGATAAAGCGCATTGTATTGAAAGACGCGAAAGGCCGTAAGCTCAAGGGCGGAAACAACGACAACCAGAGCGATAGCGAAGGACTTGCTATCAGTAATAGCGGTGCAGCTTATGTTTCGTTCGAACGCCACAGTCGCGTTGCCCGACTCGATTTGCAGAACGGTATTACGACCCCGCTGCCGGATCACCCCGATTTTGCGGGTTTCGAGATCAACAAGGGACCAGAGGCGTTGGCCGTTCATCCCGACGGGACGCTTTACACGCTACCCGAACGCAGCAGCAGCAAAAGCACACCTTTTCCACTGTTCGCGTTCAGCGATGACCGCTGGCAGATCACCCATGCCATTCCCCGCCGCGGTCCGTTTCTCATAGTCGGAGCGGATTTTGATCAGGTCGGGCGGCTATATTTACTGGAACGGGCAGTATCGCCACTCGGCTTTCGCAGTCGCATCCGGCGCTTTGACCTAAATGAAGTTGCTTTGGGCGAAGTAACGTTGCTTACCACCGGACCGGGGGTTTTCGACAATATGGAAGCGATCAGCGTCTGGACAGATGCGGAAGGGTCCACAAAGTTGACGCTGGTCTCGGACGACAACTTTCTCAGCATCCAGCGCACCCAAATTGTGGAATTTTCGCTGGACGAATGACTTGCATCTGATCCCGGATGCGCCTAGGTCCGCCCTCGTCTGCAGTTGCGCAGGCCAAGTCACCGCACCCTTGCAAAAACGGTATATACATATGACCCGCACTTACCTTCCCGGCATCATTGCCATGGCCACCATTGTTGTGGCGTCGAATATCCTCGTTCAGTTTCTTTATGGCCAATGGCTGACCTGGGGCGCGTTCACATACCCGCTGGCGTTTCTGGTGACGGATGTGATGAACCGCGTCTACGGCGCAGCAGCCGCGCGGCGTGTGGTGCTGGTGGGATTTGTTGCGGGGTTGATCTGTTCGTTGATCGGTACGCAGATCATGGGCGAATTCGGGCCGCTGGTAACGCTGCGGATCGCTATTGGTTCGGCACTTGCCTTTCTGGTTGCGCAGATGATCGATGTTTCCGTTTTTGCCGCTCTCAAAGGCGGACGCTGGTGGCGCGCACCGCTGGTCAGCACACTTGTCGGCAGCACGCTGGATACGGTGATTTTCTTCAGTGTGGCCTTCTCGGGGGCGCTTAGTTTTGTGCATCCTGCCACAGATGTTTCTTGGGCGTCGGAGGTATTGCCGGTATTGGGCGCAGGCCCCGACGCACCATTGTGGGTGTCCTTGGCCGTGGCCGACTGGATGGTAAAACTGACTCTCGCGCTGATTGCCCTTATCCCTTTCCGGATGCTGACAACACGACTCAAACCAGCGTCTTAAGCCACGCCACTTATATCCGTCACATGGATTTGTGTGACGGATGGGGCCGGCCCGGCGTGCCTAAAAATAAGTCGCGTGTGTCGCTGCTGGCCCCTGAGATCACGCCGAATGGGAAAAAAACACTTTGCGTTTTGCGAAACCTGTGCAACGATTCGGGTGAGTTCAACAAATGTAAAGGAGGTGATCCAGTGTCAGAGAAGGTATTGGAGCGAGGTGTCGGAACAGCTTGGGAGGTGACCTGCTAGGGCAGCCCTTGGCAGCGTAAACCCCGAGTGGGCGACCGTTTAGGCGATGTCTAACCGACCCCCTCCTTAAACCATTTCGATTGGGCCGCTCCGGAAACGGGGCGGCCCATTTCGCTTCTGCCCTTTTCCTGATCCGCACAGAATGCGATGCTGCGTCCATGCTACGTATTTCAGATGACATCGCGATCGAAGACTGGGAAATCACCGAGAATTTCATGCGCGCCTCCGGCCCGGGCGGGCAAAACGTGAACAAAGTGTCCAGTGCTGTTGAACTGCGTTTTGAGGCAGCGACGTCACCGTCACTGAAGCCTGCTGTCAAAACGCGGCTCAAACGCCTTGCTGGTCGGCGCTGGACAAACGAAGGCGCGCTGGTGCTGCAATGTGACGAAACCCGCAGCCAGGCCCGCAACCGCGAGATCGTACGCGATCGGCTGGCAGCACTCATTAAAAGCGCGCTGACACCGCCCAAAAGGCGCATTGCCACGCGGCCGACGCTGGGGTCCAAGAAGCGGCGCCTGAAAGCCAAGAAAACCCGCGGCGAGGTGAAAGCCCTGCGCGGGAAGGTTGATCCTTCAGGCTAAGAACCCGAACGGCGCAAAACATAGATGTCCATGATCCAGCCATGATCAGCACGCGCTCTGGCCCGCTTCTCGATAATCTGTGCGCCCACCTCGGCAAGCGGCCCTTCGCAGATGATCTGTTCGGCCATTCCTACATAACCGCCCCACCAGATGTGGATGCCTGTTGGATCAAGTGTTTCAAAGGCGCAGGAGCCATCCAGCATGACCGCGATTGTATCGACAGCCGTCGGCCACCCTTCATCGCGCAGCCGTCGTCCGGTGGTGACGACAAAGGGTGCACCGATTTCGTTGATCGGAATCGCATGAGCGGCTGTCAGTGCCTGCAGTGAGGTAATGCCGGGGATAACTTCCAATGTTGGTTGCGGGTTCAGCCGGGCGGCTATCCGTAAGGTACTGTCATAGAGCGACGGATCACCCCAGACCAACAAGGCGATATTTTTGGCACCCGGATGCTGCGAGATCGCTGCTTGCCAAGACAGCGCAATGGCATCATGCCATTCGTCCACGCGTTGACGATAGTCTGCGGTTGCCTCATCACGAACTGGCAGATCGAATTCAGCGATTTTGGTCGTGTTGTTTGTCAGAACCTCGTCACAGATTGTGCGGCGCAGTTCGGCAAGATCGGCCTTTCCAGAACCTTTGCGGGGGATCAAAATCAGATCCTGCGCATTAATCGCGCGGACGGCCTGCAGGGTCAGGTGTTCGGGGTTGCCCGTACCGATACCGATGAGTGTCAGATGCATCAGTTCGGTATCCGTGCGATGGCTTTGGTGCGCAGATCACCCAATACGCGTGCATCCGCAAAAGTGCCGTCGCACGAATCAGCATAAAGTTCCGCGAAGGTTGCAAGCGCATCCAAGTCGGTGTCGGTGATGTCGCCAAACAGATAGGCAACCTTACCGGGTTCGCGGAACGCCACAGTTTGCGCGCGGGCACAGCCTGACATGCAATCGACACTGATGACCTCAAGATGCGGCAGGCCTGCACGAGCCGTATCGACAAAGCTGCCATCGGCAGTACAGCTGCGGCAAACATAGATTTTCACGCCTCAGGCTCCGCCAAGGCACCATAGAAAATCAGCGCAGGTGTGCTGCTTGTGGTCTCGGATAAGTAGGCAGCAAGCGATTGGATGGTGAAACGCGTCACTTTCTCGGCAGGGGTTGAAACCGCCTCGGCGAGCATCGCGGGTGTATCACACGGCAGGCCATGTTCTATCAGACGGACCACGAGACCCGGAAATGTGCGTTTGCCCATATAGACAACCGTTGTCGCCAGCGGATCGGCAAGGGCGGCCATGTTCACGTCCGCCGGCAGATCGCCTGTCACATCCGCACCTGTAATGAACTGCACCCGTCGCGCGGTGAGGCGGCGGGTCAGAGGAATGCCAGCAGTTGCAGCAGCAGCAGAAGCCGAAGTCACACCGGGAATAATCTCGAACGCGATACCAGCTTCACGCAGGGCAGTGATTTCTTCCTCGAGTCGGCCAAACATTCCACTGTCGCCCGATTTCAAACGTACGACACGCATGCCGGCCTTTGCGTGCTCCACCAGAACGCGGCTTACGTGATCCTGTTTGGGTGACGCACGCCCGGCGCGTTTACCTACACCGATCAAGTCAGCATCCACGCGCGCGTGCTCAAGGATAGGCCCCGCGCTGAGATCATCAAACAGGACTACATCAGCCCTCTTCAAGCGGTCCACGGCCTTGACCGTCAGCAATTCAGGATCACCCGGACCGGATGAAACAAAGGATACAAACCCGGTCACGATGCCTCACCGATCATATGGAAGAACGTGCCTGTCGCCACGCCGCCACCGTCAAAACGGCGTATTGATCCGGTCTCCGGAACTTCAATATCGTTGCTGTCCGTGATCGCCGCCAAAGGCGCGTCCGGTTCTTGCAGGATGGTGGCATAATGGAATTCATGACCGCGCAGTTGCGCACGCACATGCTGGCCGGGGATTGCGGCGTTCAGATCAGCCTTGCGATACCCAAGGTGGAACTTACGTTTCGCGAATGATGTTTCCAGCCCCAACAGGCCAGCCATTTCATGCCGACCGCCGTCTTTGTCCACAAGCCCTGCGCCCATTGCCATGTAACCGCCACACTCGCCGTGAACCGGTCTGGTCCGGGCAAATTTCTGGATTCCATTCCGGAAAGCACTTGAGGCCGCCAGCGTCCCCGCATGAAGTTCGGGATACCCCCCCGGCAGCCAGCAAACATCGGCAGTTTTATCAGGAGCCTCATCCGCCAGCGGAGAGAACGGCAACACCTCGGCCCCTGCAGCACGCCAGCCAGCCAGCAGATGCGGATAGACAAAAGCGAAGGCGCTGTCCTGCGCCAAAGCAATACGCTGTCCGGGAGGGGTGACATTGGCCGGAGATGGCGCTGTCGCAAGTGTTCCTTTTGCAGCGGCACGCAGAGCCGCAATGTCGACATGTTCGGCGACGAATGCCGCCGCCTCGGCCAAGATCTGTGGCAGATTTTCCTGTTCGCCCGCTTGAACCAAACCAAGATGCCGCTCCGGCATTTCGATCTCTTTGCGGCGCGGAAGCGAACCCAATACGGTTACGCCGACCTGCTCCATACCAACCCGCACCAATGCCTCGTGGCGGGGGGAGGCGACGCGGTTCAGCACCACACCCGCCAATGTGACATCCGGGCGCATTGTCTTGAAACCGAGCGCGGTGGCCGCCACTGATTGGGCTGCCCCTGATACGTCCAGTACCAGAACGACAGGCCAACCCATTAGGGCCGCAATGTCCGCCGACGCACCGTTACCGCAAGCTCCGGGTATGGCGACGCCGTCAAACAAACCCATAGACCCTTCGCCAAGGATCAGGTCGGCCCCCGCCGCATTGCCCACCAACCCGTCAATCGTTGCACGGGGCATCGACCAGCTATCAAGGTTAAAGGACGCACGACCGGAAGCCGCAGCGTGGAATGCAGGGTCGATGTAATCCGGACCGCTTTTGAACGGCTGTACGGTTACGCCCTCTGCACGCAACGCGGCCAAAAGCCCCAGCATCAGTGTCGTCTTACCCGTGCCGGAGGCCGGAGCCGAAATCATCAGGCCGGGGGGGATCATTCCGCGCCCTCCGGAAACCGGGGGGCGGTACCGACAGGACGAAAGCGGCGGTCATAATCGCCTGCGTAGAGCCTGCTTTCGCCGAAATCTTCGGCACCGATGGCGTGGCCGACAAGGATCAGGGCAGTACGTGCCATTTCATCACCGACAGCGCTGCGCACGGTAGAAAGGGTTGCCTTTACCACCCGTTCGTCCGGCCAACTGGCACGCCAGACCACAGCGACCGGGCAATCGGGGCCATAGTGCGGGGTCAGTTCTGTCACGACTTTTTCCAGCACATGGACGCTCAGATGGATAGCCAGCGTGGCGCCGGTGCGGGCGAAGTTCGCCAGGGTTTCGCCCTCGGGCATTGCGGTAGCTCGCCCCGATGTACGGGTCAGGATTACCGATTGCGCCACTCCAGGTAAGGTAAGTTCAGCCGCCAAAGTCGCGGCGGCGGCGGCAAAGGACGGCACACCGGGTGTCACATCATAGGGAATGCCCAATGCGCGCAGACGCCGCAGTTGTTCACCCATCGCCGACCAGACCGACAGATCACCCGAATGCAGGCGCGCAACGTCGTGACCAGCGGCGTGGGCGTCTGAAACCTCTGCCATGATTTCATCCAAGGAAAGGCGCGCGGTGTTCACAATCCGCGCGTTCTCGGGGCAATGCGACAACAACGCATCCGGCACCAGTGATCCGGCATAGAGACACACAGGGCAAGCTGCGATCAAATCACGGCCGCGCAACGTAATCAGATCCGCCGCTCCCGGTCCTGCACCGATAAAATGAACTGTCATCGTCTTAACCCTCTGCCAATGCCGCCGTGGCCATGCCATCGGTGGAGACCACCCGCTCTACTACCAGCCGCGCGTTTGGTCCAGCCGCTGCCAGCGCGGCCGCTTCTGCTAAGGAGCCTGTGCCAAACCGGTCCTGAATGCGCGCGGATTGTGTCGGGGTGATCATCCGGGCCAGATCGGTCTGGCTGATGCCCAGCCCGGGGATACCCAATTTCTGCGCCAGTTCGCGAAACACTGCCTCGCGGGATTTAGCTGCCTCGGTAACGATGGCGTCGAATTTAGTATCGTCTGTTGCGATCAGGACCTGCGCCAGCGCGTCTTGCAGGCTGGCAACATCTGCTGCAGCGCGAAAACCGATACCGACGACCTTCACAGGACCGTGCTCCATTGAACGATGGGTCTTGCAGGTTGCCAGCCGCGCATGCCGCCAAGAGGCGTTGCCTGTGCCAGTTCGATACGCATCAACCCGCCGCCCTTGGCGACCTGCAACTGCGCCAGCAGTATTTCTGTTTCCAGTGTAACACCATTGGCGACCAGCCGCGTGTCTTTGGGCAGCAGATCAAAAAGCTGATCAAACAACGCCCTTGTGCCACCACCGCCAACAAATACCGCGTCCGGCATAGCTCGGTTAACGATCTTTTCAGCAGCATTGCCTGCGACCACCTGCAAGCGTTGAGACAGGCCGAATTCCTGAATGTTCCGCGTGATATTCTCCACCCGATTTCCATGCTGTTCAAAAGCAACCGCGCGGCCACCAGCCAAGCACCATTCAACCGCGATGGACCCTGATCCAGCGCCAATGTCCCACAACAATTCGTTCGGGCGCGGGGCCAGTGCCGACAGCGTCAAAGCGCGCACTGGACGTTTGGTGATTTGGCCATCGTGGGCAAATGTATCATCCGGCAAGCCGGAGGCACGCGGCAACCCGACATGGTCGGGCAAGACCACTGCAACGGCGACGGGTGCCGCAATGCCAGTCAGGTCAAACGTCGCAGCAGTTGTTTCGCGCACCCGCTGCGCCGCCCCACCCATAGCTTCACAGACCCACAATACCGCCGCACCCGCGCCATTCGCCACAAGCCATTGAGCAAGACTCGCAGGCGCTTCCCCATCGCGCAACAGGCAGATCATCCTGCCCCTAGGAGACAATACCCCGCGCAACTGCGCTATCGGCGCTGCGTGTAAGCCGTGGCAAGTGATGTCCTCCATCCGCCAGCCCAGATAGCCTGCGATCAGCGAAAATGTCGAGGGCGACGCCAGTACACGCCATTCGGTAGGGTCGAGGTGTGCCGCCAGACTGCCACCCGCGCCAAACCAGAAAGGGTCGCCGGAGGTTAGGACCACCACCCCTCTGCCACGCATCGCCAGAACCGGATCGACGGAAAACGGCACGGGCCAGGGCTTGCCCCGTTCTCCTGCACCCACACGTTCCAGATGTCGTGGTCCCCCGAAAATCACCTCCGCCTGCGCAAGCGCGTCGACGCTTGCGGGGGGTAGACCCGCTGCGGTATCGTCCGACATTCCGATAAGAAAAAGCCAGGGGTCACCCATCATGCACATCCTTTTGCTGGGAGGCACCACAGAAGCCAGCGCGGCAGCCGAAGCGTTGGCTGGGGCCGGAATTAATGCCGTGTTTTCCTATGCGGGACGTACCAAAACACCTGTGGCGCAGCCGATTCCGACGCGGGTAGGCGGATTTGGCGGCGTGGCGGGGTTGGTGACATATCTGGATGACATGAACATCAGCCACGTGATCGACGCTACACATCCCTTTGCAGCGGGGATGAGCCGAAATGCCAGTGCTGCCTGCGCGCAAACAGGCACCCCCCTGCTGCGGTTTGAACGCTCGCCTTGGTACCCTGCAGCAAGCGATAATTGGACGCGGGTCGCCAAGCTGGAAGACATTCCCGACACCCTGCCCAGTGCCGCCGCACGTGTATTTCTGGCAATTGGCAAGCAACAGATCGGCATGTTTGCCACCAAGCCGCAGCATCACTATCTGCTGCGCCTTGTGGATGCCCCCACGGCGCCGTTGCCACTGCCCCATGCGACGGTTGTCCTTGATCGGGGGCCGTTTGACGTAGAAGGAGACATCGCGTTGATGCGCGCCCACAAGATAACCCACGTCATTGCCAAAAACGCCGGCGGCAGCGGTGCGCGTGCCAAACTGGACGCGGCGCGCGC
>JBARUV010000214.1:0-10348 GCA_049645905.1 Sulfitobacter sp. | reverse complement strand
AAATTCTCGCCGATGACCGGATCATTCAACAGTTCCTGACCAAGCTTCTTGATCAGTTTGCGGACCTTTTCCACATCCGTGTCATAGGTCACGCGCAGGGGCAGTTTCATCATCACCCAGTCGCGCGAATAATTCGTCATGACCTGCAATTCACCAAACGGGATCGTATGGAGCGCGCCCAGATGGTGACGCAACTGGAATGAGCGCACCGAGATTTTTTCAACCGTACCTTTGACGCCTCCGACGTCCAGATACTCCCCCTTGCGAAACGCGTCATCCAGCAGAAAGAACGCCCCGGCAAATACATCACGGACCAGCGCCTGAGAACCAAAACCGATGGCAATGCCGACAATACCGGCACCAGCAAACAATGGACCGACATTCACACCAATCTCCATCAGCAGGATCAGGGCGATCGTTACCACGACAACAATCAACATAAAGTTCCGGAACAAAGGTAGCAGCGTCGCAAGCCGCGAGGCGGACGTCCCGCCGCCCTCATCGCCCAGTTCCGCCTCTTGTTCATCGGGTGTTTCTTCGGCAATCTTGGTATCAATCCAGATCCGGAAAGCGTGATAGATCACATAGCCGATAAACATGATGACCATAATGTCGAGCAAGCGATCCGCATAGCTTTCCACCATTTGCGCGCCGTCATTGTCCCAGATGTAGAAAAACGCATAGGCCCCGGCAACAAAGGCCAGAATACCGGCAACACGGCGGGCAAGCTGTTCAAAGGTGCCTAATGACTTTCGCGGCCCCATTGCCACTGCACGGGCTTCTTCCTGCGCGATTTCACCTTGGGTTTCGTCCAGCGCTTCGGCCAATTCGTCTGCGGCGGCGCTATGTTCGGCCTGCGCAGCCGCAAGGGCTGCGCTTTGTGCCTGCTCTTCCGCGCTCAAAGCATTGAGGCGCTGCATTGCGCGGGCACGCGCAAAGCTGCGCTCAATCAGGAAATTGATTGCGCCATAAACGACGATAATCGAAATTACGATCCCGTAGGCACCGGCAATCAGCGGGATCGAGGAGGGATTGTTCAACACCAGATCAATTGTCAGTTCGACCCATGCAAAGAGTACGTAAATAACGACGACCGGCGCCCAGATATTGCACAAGACCCTGACGATCAGCGAACTTTCTGCATGTGGTCTGCCATTGCGCAGCGCACGCGTAATGGCGCGGTAATTCACCAGCACCATTACGATATTCATCAGAACGATGACAGCAGACAACATGGAGGCCAGAAAAGCGTAAACATCATAGTTCAGCCCCAGTTCTCCGATCCAGATACCAAACAGAATTGCGCAGATATCAAAGGTTGCCAAAACCCAGAGCCAGCGGTGCAACCGTTTGGCGTCGCGGTCACTCAGCGCGGGAATGCGGTATTGCGTCAGGAACGGCGACAGGATCATCCGCCACAGGCCAGCCACGAACCGGCAGGCAAAATAGCCGACATTGATCAACGTGACCGTGAATTGCATGGCCGTGTCCTGCAACGGTCCAAAAATCAATGCGCCCAAGGCATAGGCTGTCGCCATGGAGACAAGAATGCCCCCCACGCCGGTGACAAATCGGAACACCAGAAACGGCATCTTTTCGATGTAGCCCTGCGGATTTTCGAGGATACGCCGCGTAACCGGCCCTTTCATGATGCGCTTGCCGAAAATCTGGATCTCGACAACTGCGCCTGCGGCAAACATCAGCAAGCTGTAAAACAAGGCCATCCCGAACGCAGCCAGGGTTCCGTCAGGGCTTGCGGCGCGCAAAATATAGAGTACTTCGTTTGTGGCGGCAGGCAGATCCAGCAATCGTTCTATCAATGCTGCGCGGAAACGAACCATCCGTTCCTGCATGACCATCAAGGGTGAATGTACTTCCTCCTCTATTGTCCCGGGCGTTACGGTTTCTGCTGCCGGTTGCGACAGGACATTGCCATCACTGTCGATCACCACCACGCCAACACCTAATTGCGCTGCTTTACCTAGGATTTCGTCGATGTTGTTGGGTCCTGCGGCGGTGCCCTCGGCCGCTTTCAAAAGCGTACCGACACCTTGGGCGCGCACATCAGCCGACAGGCCGGATAAGACCAAACCGACAGAAAAAAGTAGACAGATCGTAAGCGCGCGCATCGGGTCCCACCAAGGCCGAAGCGGCCCTTTGTCACGCTAAGCCAAGCAACACACCATTGCAATTGAGCGCGGGCGTGGTCACATCCTGCAGACACGCAGACATGACTTAACCGATCCGGCATTTTGCAAGCGCTGGAAAACTGTGCCATAGCGATAATGACCCCAGAGGGTCCGACATTTTTTCTGACCCTCCTGAGGACCGCCTATGCCCACGTCACCTACTAAAGAACGCATCGCTGTCCTTGGGCTTGGGTATGTCGGTCTGCCGCTGGCGCTGGCCTTGGCACGCCATGGCTTTGACGTGATCGGGCTGGATACGCATGAACCCACTGTCGCCGCCCTGCGCGCGGGGCGCGATCCCAACGGTGAGGTTGCGGATACATCGGTTCAGGGCAGCACCGCCCGGTTCAGCAACGACGCTGCAGATCTGGCAGGCTGCACCACGTTTATCATCGCGGTTCCCACTCCGATCACCGATGCCAAGGCACCTGATCTTGGGCCGGTTCTGGGCGCATGCTCCACGATTGCTCCGCATCTACTCGACGGCGCTATGGTGGTTCTGGAAAGCACTGTCTATCCCGGTGTGACCGAGGAAATCTGCGGCCCCGCACTGGCGGCGGGTAGTGGGCTTGTTGCGGGCAGCCAGATCAAGCTGGCTTATAGCCCCGAACGGGTAAACCCCGGCGACGCGGAACATTCCATGGAAAACGTGGTCAAGATCATTGCCGCGCAAGACGATGAAACACTTGCCCGTGTCGAAGCGATCTATACTCCCGTGGTCAAGGCAGGCCTGCATCGCGCGCCCTCCATCGCGACGGCGGAGGCGGCCAAGGTGATTGAAAACACCCAACGTGATCTCAATATCGCGCTGGTGAACGAATTCTCGCTGATCTTTTCACGCCTCGGTCTTGATACGCTGGACGTGCTTGAGGCCGCTGGCACCAAATGGAATTTCCTCCCGTTCAAACCCGGCCTTGTCGGCGGGCACTGCATCGGCGTTGATCCCTACTATCTGACCTACCGCGCCGAGCAATTGGGATATCACCCTGAAGTGATCCTTGCGGGCCGGCGCATCAACGATCAGATGGGCGCGCATGTGGCGCAAAGCCTGATCAAGGCGATGCTGTCCAAAGATATCGGCGTGCGCGGGGCCAAGGTGCTGATCATGGGCTACACGTTCAAGGAAAACTGCGCCGACACACGCAACACGCGGGTGGCAGATATTGTCGCCGAACTGGCCGCCTATTCGATCACTGCCGAGGTCTATGACCCATGGGTCGGGGCCCTGCGTTTGGTTGATGAACATGGCGTTGCAGCCACCGAAGAACCACAGAAGGGACATTACGATTCCATTCTCGTTGCTGTCGGTCACCGCGAATTCGTCGAAATGGGGAGTGACGCTGTCCGCAGCCTTGGCAAACCCGGCGCAGTGCTGTTTGACATCAAGGGCATCTTTGGCAAACAGGGAAGTGACCTGCGCCTTTAGGGCGGGGCCAAATGTGGGGCAGAACTATGAGGCAGAGCGGAACAGGGCATTACAGGGTCGGATCACCCTCGCGCCGGATCATGTTCTACAGCCATGACACGTTTGGGCTGGGCCATTTGCGGCGTTCTCGCGCGCTGGCTTCGGCGCTGACGCAGGCTGATCCGGAAACCTCTGCAATCATCCTCACCGGATCGCCCGTTGCGGGGCGGTTTACCTTTCCCGAACGGGTGGATCATATCCGCCTGCCTGGTGTGACCAAGTTGCCGGACGGCTCCTATGTCAGTCAGACGCTGAGCATGGGCATCGACGATACCACATCCCTGCGCGCAGGGATCATCCAGACCGCGATTGAGCAATATGAACCCGATCTGCTGATTGTCGACAAGGAACCCACCGGTTTTCGCGGTGAATTGTTGCCGACACTCGAATGGTTGCGCCTGCGCGGACGCACACGCACCGTTCTGGGTCTGCGCGATGTTCTGGACGAACCGGAGGTGCTGGCCGCCGAATGGGAGCGCAAAGGTGCGCTGCCAGCGATGGAAAAGTTCTACGATGAAATCTGGGTTTACGGGGTGCGCGATGTCTATGATCCGACTGTCGGGTTGGAACTGTCCGACAGTGTGCGCGACCGGATACACTGGACAGGTTATTTGCGCCGCGAGGTCACGGATGTGGCCGATGTGCCGGGCAATCCTTATGTGCTGATCACACCGGGCGGTGGCGGGGACGGCGCTGCCATGGTGTCACTGGCGCTTGAGGCCTATGAAAAGGATCCGGAACTGTCGCCAGATGCAATGCTGGTGTACGGCCCGTTTCTGTCGGGCGAGGTGCGCGACGCCTTTGACAAGCGGGTTGCCAGGCTCAAGGGGCGTGTGACCGCGGTGGGGTTTGACAGCCGCATTGAGGCGCTGTTTGCCGGGGCCGACGGGGTGATCTGCATGGGTGGATACAACACCTTCTGCGAGGTTCTGTCATTCGACAAGCGTGCGGTTATCGTGCCGCGCACAGTGCCCCGTCTGGAACAATGGTTGCGGGCCAGCCGCGCTGAACAACTGGGGCTGGTGCGCATGCTGGAAGAAAGCCGCGATGGTATGACCGCGCAATCCATGATCGACGCCATCCGCAAATTGCCGACCCAAAACAAACCTTCAAACGCCGGAGCCGATGGTCTGCTGGATGGTCTGGACGTGGTGATCACCCGTGCCCGGGCCCTGATGCAAGAAGGACTACGCCAATGACCGCCCGCCTTGCCATCATCGTAAAGGGCTGGCCGCGCCTGTCCGAAACCTTCATCGCGCAGGAACTGGTCGCCTTGGAGGAAGCAGGGCTGGATTTTGACATCTGGTCGCTGCGCCATCCCACCGACAAAAAGACGCACCCGCTGCACGACCGACTGCAGGCGCCTGTGCGTTATTTGCCGGAATACCTGCGCGACGAACCGCGCCGCGTGGCCGAAGCCATTGGTGCTGCCGCCGCTTTGCCCGGATTTGATGCCGCCGCCGAGGCCTATCGGCGAGATGTGCTGCGCGACGACACACCCAACCGCCGCCGCCGATGGGGTCAAGCCTGCGTGATGGCCCATGAAATGCCGTCAGATGTTGGCGGTATCTATGCGCACTTTCTGCACACACCATCCTCGGTCGCGCGGTATGCCGCGATCCTGCGGGGGGTGCCGTGGTCCTTTTCGGCCCACGCCAAAGATATCTGGACATCCCCCGAATGGGAGTTGCGCGAGAAACTTTCGCCGGACACATATGGCGCCGCGTTCGGGGCAACCTGCACCGGGTTCGGGGCCAAGCACCTTCAGGATTTGTCAGATACGCCTGCCCGCGTTGATCTGGTGTATCACGGATTGGATCTGGGACGTTTTCCCGCTCCGCCGGAACGACCTTTGCGCCCTGCGAACGGCCCTTTGCGTATCATGTCAGTGGGGCGTCTGGTCGAGAAAAAGGGCTATGATAACCTGATCGACGCGCTGGCCCAGCTGCCTGAGTCGGTTGACTGGCACTTTACCCATATTGGCGGCGGTGCCCTGGATGCAGAGATGCAGGCACGTGCCACCGCGCGCGGGGTGGCGAACAGGATCACGTGGCGTGGTGCCTGTGATCAACCCGAAGTCATCGCCGCCATGCGCGACAGTGACCTCTTTGTACTGCCTTCCCGCATTGCTCAAGACGGCGACCGCGATGGCCTGCCCAACGTTCTGATGGAAGCGGCCAGCCAGAAGCTGCCTATCCTTAGCACACCTGTTTCAGCCATTCCCGAATTCATCACAGACGGCACCCACGGCATGTTGCGCAGTGACGATCCCGCAACGCTAGCCAGCGCGATCACCGAATTTGCCGCCGCGCCCACCCTTGGCCCGCGTCTCGCCGACGCTGCCCATGCGCGTCTGCTGACAGATTTTACCATGTCCCCCGGCATTGCGCATTTGCACCGTCGGCTGAGTGTTATGCTGACCACAACGACGTCATGAAGCTGGCCTTTTATGCCCCGATGAAACCCCCTGATGGTCCTGTCCCCTCCGGAGACAGGGCAATGGCGCGTGCCCTGATCGCCGCCTTGGAGCACGGCGGCGCAAAGGTCACACTGGCCAGCCGGTTTCGCAGCAGGGACGGCGCCGGGAATGTTGAAACACAAGAGCGGCTGATCGCTGAAGCTGCGGCTGCATTGCCCGCGATCATCGCCAAAGGGCGCAGTGCCGGATGGCAGGCATGGATCACCTATCACAGTTATTACAAAGCCCCTGATCTGCTGGGGCCACAGGCCGCACGCGCCCTGAAAATCCCTTACCTGCAAATTGAGGCAACCCGCGCAGCCAAGCGCCTGAACGGCCCGTGGGCACGTTTCGCACAAGCCGCCGAACAGGCCTGCGACGCAGCAAACGTTATCTTTTATCTGACACACCGCGACGCCGAGGCGTTACGCGCAAATGCCCCTGCGGGCCAACACTTGATCCACCTGCCCCCCTTCCTCAACACAGAGACCCTGCCCCCACAGTCAAGCACCACCGGCCCGATGCTCGCTGTTGGCATGATGCGCGAGGGGGACAAACTCGCCTCTTACCGGATTATCGCCGAAACGCTTGCCGTACTGCCGAACATCGGTTGGCAATTTCGGATTGCGGGTGATGGCCCTGCGCGTGGTGCGGTCGAAACCTTGATGGCCCCGTTCGGTGATGCAGTCACATTTTTGGGACAGCTGGATACTGATGCCCTCGCCACAGCCTATCAAAACGCGGCTTTGCTTTTCTGGCCGGGTGTCAACGAAGCCTTTGGGCTGACCTATCTTGAAGCGCAGGCGGCAGGACTGCCTGTGGTCGCCCAACTCCGTCCCGGCGTGCGCGATGTACTGGCCCCCGGGGATTACCCGCTGCCTCGGACCGGGCCGGATGGTTTGGCCGCGCGCCTCTCGTTTCTGTTGGGAAATGCAGCTGATCGGCACTCCGCAGGCAATGCCGCGCGGGCTTTTGTCAAGCTGCACCATACCCGCCCTGCCGCCACGGCCGTTCTGAAAAACAGTCTTGCCGGCCTAGGTGTAGCGTAATGACCCGCCTCGCCCTCTTGCGTCATGGCCATACCGAATGGAACCGGACTGGCCGTATTCAGGGCCGCACCGACATACCGCTTGACGATGATGCATGCGCGCAACTTTCCGGCCTGCGCATGCCTGCGCCATGGGAGAAAGCACAGTTATGGGCTAGCCCCCTGTCGCGCGCCGTTCGGACCGCGCAACTGGTGACAGGGCACACCCCCTTGACGGACCCTGCCCTGATCGAAATGAACTGGGGCGATTGGGAAGGCAAAGTCGCTGCCGATCTGCACGCCGATGCAGGCACCGACATTCGCCACATAGAAAACTGGGGTTGGAACTATACGCCGCCGAATGGCGAGAGTCCGGCAGCCCTGCGCGAGCGCCTTGTGCCGTGGGCGAATGCGCTGAAAACAGATGCCGTAGCGGTCTGCCACATCGGAGTGATGCGGGTCTTGATGGCCCATGCAACGGGCTGGGGATTCGATGGCCACGCCCCGTTCCAGATCAAGCGCAACCGCCTATATGTCATTAACGTCACGCCTCAGGGTTGGCACATGACCGCAGAACCCGTGCGCCTGATCGAGGCGAGTTTATGAAGGTGCTTTTCGTCGTCACGCACTTGCTTGGTACTGGCCATTTGTCCCGGGTACTTACCTTGGCCCGCGCGTTTCAGGCAGCGGGGCACGACGTCGAAGTCGCCAGTGGCGGCATGCCCGCACTCCACCTTGATCGTGGCGACGTACCATTGATACAGCTGCCGTCCCTGCGCTCTGACGGGATCGACTTTGCCCGATTATTGGACGCTACCGGCGTTCCAGCAAGCGAAGAAGTGCTGCAGGAACGCGCGGACCGGTTGTGCCGCCGCCTCGCTACAAATGCGCCCGATGTGATCATCACCGAGCTGTTCCCCTTTGGCCGCCGCGTGTTGCGAGCGGAATTTCTGGCCCTGTTAAATGCCGCACATGCACTACCCCGCCGGCCCCTGATATGCGCTTCAATCCGTGATATCCTTGCGCCGCCGTCCAAACCCGAAAAGGCGGCCAGGACCGAGGCCATTCTGCACGACCTTTATGACGCCGTTCTGGTTCATGCTGATCCGGGTGTGACCGCGCTGGAGCTTTCCTGGCCCGTGAGTGCGACCCTCGCGCCGCTGTTGCAATACACCGGATTTGTTGCGCCCCCGCCCGCTTTGCCCCACCCAAACAAGGTCGGTAATGGCGAAATCATCGTCAGCGCCGGAGGGGGTAACGTGGGAGGGGCGATTTTTGCAGCCGCACTCGCCGCTGCGCGTTTGTCTTCCCACCGCTGGCGTCTGTTGGTGGGGGGCAAAGATAACACCGAAGACCTCGAAACCCTGCGTCATATGGCCCCCGACAATGTGGTGGTTGAACACGCCCGCCCCGACTTTCGCCAGTTGCTGCACCACGCGGCCGCATCCGTTTCGATGTGCGGTTACAACACTGCGCTGGACCTGATGCAATCGGGCTGCCGCGCCGTGCTGGTCCCTTTTGATGCGGGAAGCGAGGTGGAGCAAACCCTGCGCGCCCACGCACTCGCCGCCCTGCCCGGCATCACTGTGCTGCGCAACGCCGACTTAAACGGGGAAACTCTGTTAAACTGCCTGAGCGAAGTCCTGCACGGCCCTGCCCCTGTGCCGATGACCAGCGGCTTTGACGGCGCCGGACGGACCGTGCAAATCGTGGCTGACTTGCGCAGAGGTATGGTATGACGACGCAGTGGCAGGATCTGGAAACCGAACTGGCGCTTTGGCGGCGCGACGGGTTGAACCTGCCGCTTTGGTGGCGCGATGATGATGCCACGCGGGTAACTCCGGCACTTGAAAGGGTGCTGCGTCTGGGTGAAGAATTGGCCTTGCCCGTACACTTGGCCGTGATACCGGAACCTGCAACACCCGAACTGGCAACCTATTGTGCTGAAACGCCTTTTGCTGTGCCGCTGGTTCACGGATGGACCCACCAGAACACCGCGCCAGAGGGGGCAAAAAAGGCTGAATTCGGTCACCCCGATCCAGACACTACGGCAAAAAGCGCCGCCGCCTTGGGCCGTATGCGGGACCTGTTCGGCGATCACATGTTGGCGATGTTTGTGCCTCCCTGGAACCGCATTCACCCGGATGTCGTGGCGGGGCTGAAACCACAGGGGTATGTTGCGCTGTCTACCTTTACCCCCCGCACTGCGCGCGTGACCGCAGGTCTGGTGCAGATCAACACGCACATCGACCCGATCCACTGGAAAGGCGGTGGCGGGCTGGCGGATGAAAACACTTTGATTGCGGGCGTTGTGCAGCTCTTGCAGGACCGCCGATACGGGCGCACGGACAAGGCCGAGCCACTGGGGTTTCTCAGCCACCATCTGGTGCATGATGAGGCCATTTGGGACTTTACCCAGCGTTGTCTGTCGATCCTTCTCGAAGGAGGCGCGACCCCTTGCAACCTTTCGAAAATGCGGGACAATTTACCATAGCAGTGTGACAGGCAGAACCGGTCTGCCACCCGGATTTCGTGGGCCGGGATTCGTTAACCTTGACGGACCCTGCCTATCGTCTTGATATTCCGCATATTTTGCGCGTGGTAAGACGTGTATTTCGGCGCTTTCCGGTGCAATGCGTTAATTGTCACACAATGTGCACCACACGTACACCGTGCGTACACACGCAGGGACTTAACGCTTTTTCACGAATTCGGTGAGGATCACAATGCGCTGGCCCTCGACGCGCCCTTCGATATGGGCGGGGTTGTCGGGCACGAGGGAAATTTTCTGCACGGCCGTCCCGCGCTTGGCGGTAAAGCCCGCGCCTTTGACGGGCAGGTCCTTGATCAGCACCACCGTGTCACCGGTAAAGAGCGACTGGCCATTGCTGTCGCGGTGATCGCTCTGGTCGGGAACGTTATCGGCCCACGCGCGGGTGTCGTCATCAAGGTAGAGCTGGTCGGACAGGTCGCGCGCCCAATCGGTGTCGAGCTTCTTCAGCGTGCGCGCGGCGAGCACCTGAATGGCCGCGTCCTCGGACCACATGGTGGAGGCAAGGGCGCGGAAGTGGTCGGGATTTGGGGTGCCCTTGGTAAGGTGGTCGGCGCAGATCCCGCAGATGTCGGCGGATGCGTCAGCGGGGCCACCGGACACGGGGGTTGCGATGAGGGGTGTGTCGGGGGTTTGGCACAGGGGGCAAGTCATGTTG
>JBARUV010000213.1:0-2042 GCA_049645905.1 Sulfitobacter sp. | reverse complement strand
TCGCTCAGCAAACCTCCTGCTGATTTGTTCGGGTCGGTACTCATATTTTGCTCCCCTCTTGTGTGTCTGAAATCGCCGGGTTTTGATTGCCGCTCATGCCGCTGTCGCGGGTACGCGTGGATGGAACGGGAGGATCCATTTGGTCCTCGTGTCGACTGTATGTTGCCGACCGGGTTGCATTTTCGCTGGACGCTTTGGCAAATCGCGTCGCTGCAAATCCGATCAACGCCGCGCTGCCGAGAAACACCGCCGGATTGCGTTTTGCAAAGTCAGTGACAGCGCCTACCAGTTCGCCCAGATCCTTGTCGCGCATGGACTCTGATGCATCTGCCAAGCCGTCTGCAATCTGGCTGAACGTCCGCTCTTGCGCAGACCCGCTGCGCATCTCGTCAGCTGCGGTGCGCAAGGCAGAGGAGACATTCTTCACTTCATCGGCTGCGGCATCTTTGGCCTGAGCCGCTTGATGTCCAGCCTCTGTCGCAACTGTGTCTGCAACATCCTGTGCGCGTGTTTTTGCCTCTTGCGAGGCGACTCCGGCAACCTCTTTGGCCTTTTCACCAAAGGGCTTTTTGCCATCGTTTGAATTTGTCATCGTGAACTCCTTAGAATGAGGCGATCAGGTTAAGAACCGCGATAACGGCCGCTTTAGGGCCGACGGGATAGAAGATGCTCTGCATCAAGTTTCGCCTGATTTATTCAAGCTCTGGTTGTTGGACGGTTAACTGCCAATCTGGCGGTAAGTTCCAAAAGTAGTCGTTTCTTACCGCGTCTTTCGAGGGCAACGCGGTGCGTCAGACTGCTCTCGATTTGCTTGAATCAGGGCACTCATAATCGGCTCCTTTTTCTTGTTCGGGAAAATGCACGGTAAGCGCCCTTATCGTCGCTTCAGAGATTTCATGCGGTGGCATCCATATTGCGCGAACGCTCCGCGAGTTCAGTCGCGAAATCATCGGATTCGAAAATTTTCTCCAACGCCTCATCGAGCTTTTTAGCTGCGTCATCCTTACCGAGCGCTTCGGCAAATGCCTTTGTTGTGCCGAAACCCGCGATCCCGTAATGGCAAAGGCGCTGGTATTGCGCGATGATCGCAACATCCAGCGCCGCGCCTTCCATGTCGCTGTCAACGGCATGTTTGCGCGCCTCTTTAACGAGGCCTTCCATGCCTTTGCAGTGCTCTTTTTTCATCTCGCCATCGGTCTCTTCGAGCAGAGATTTCAACAATCGGGTATGCTGGTCGATGCCGTCCTTGGACGTACTCAGACGGTCGGCCAGCTTTTTGTCAGAAGCTTTGTCAGCCATGGCTGCGACCACTTCGGCCATCTGTTCATTCGCGGACCAAAGATCCTGAAGTTCTTCGGTATAAAGATCTCTTAAACTTGTCATTTGATGCTCCTCTCAGTTTCGGTGTCGGCACGTTCCGACGGTTCAGTTGGATATGTTCAGGCGCCCGGCGCCGGGGGGCCGGGCATGGAAAGTGGGGTCAGCAGGGACGACCGCTGACCCCCTGTCCGACGCAAGCGGGCCGCGGTGGTGGGCCTCCGGCTTCGCTTGCGTCGAGGCAGACAGGACGGGCCCGATGGGACGCCGCCGTGAATTCAGGAATTTCTGTAATATTGAGATGTTGCGCGGCAGATCAGCCACGTGAACGCGATTTGCGTCAGGCACCTGAGGCGGCCAAACCCCCAGCGTGCCATCGCCCGCATTTTTCACGATCCATTTTGCATCATGAAGGCAATCGTCAACCAGATAGTCGGTCCCGGTAACGCGGGCTTTCAACGCATCCGACATGCCGCCGACAGCACGACCGATCAGGCGGCAGGATGCATGCACAGATACATCCTCTGCGTGCCGGACGGCGCGCCCCGATGCACGCGAGGCACGGATGATTTGGCGGTCCTCACCACACTTGACGGAATCGAACCCGCCAACGGCAAGATAAGCCTCTTTGCGAAACCCCAGACTGGCGCCAGCCGCCTCGCCGTGCGTGTCGAGAATATCAGCACATCCCGCAGCATAGGTCCCATAGATTTTTTGAACGAGGC
>JBARUV010000212.1:0-2808 GCA_049645905.1 Sulfitobacter sp. | reverse complement strand
CGTCGTTCAAGAAGCCGGCGTCACGATTTCGCCGGTTCCGGAAAACTTTCCACCAGTGGCACTTCCCGCAGGTTCAATGAGACGAGACAAGCGACAATAGCCAGACCCGAGGCGATCCAGAACACGGGATGGAGCGCGGCTGAGAAGTCGGCGAAGATTTCCCGTTGTAAATCCACCGGCAATTTAGAAACCATTTCAGCGCTGATCGATCCTATGCCCTTGCCGGCACCTGCTGGCAGGTCTCCGGCCAAATTGCGGGCAAAATTGGAACTGAACAATGCGCCGAAGGCGGCGGTCCCGATCGCGCCGCCGATCAGGCGGAACATGTTGGCGCTGGCTGTTCCGACGCCCAGCATGTCACGGGGAATGTCGTTCTGGATGGCAGCGACCCCGATGGAAAATACCGGTCCCAGTCCCAGCCCGACCAACACCATCGAAATAGCAACATGCCAGAGAGAGGAGCTTGCCGACAGCACCGACAGCGATAGCATTGCCGCCGCCAGAAGCGCGGTCGACAGGACCGGCAACCACTTATAACGCCCGGTCCGGCTCATTATCAGGCCAGCGCCAGCGGATGAAACGATCAAACCGATCATCATTGGCGTCAGAAACAGCCCCGAAATTGCGGGCGATACGCCCTGCACCACCTGCAGATAAAGCGGCATGAACGTAATGGTGCCAAACATTGCCACACCGACCATGAAGCCCACCGTATTCACAACCAGAAAGGTGTTATTTCGGAACAGGCTCATCGGCAGAATCGGGTTTTTCGCACGATTTTCAACGGCAACGAAAGCTGCCAGAGCGCAAAGTCCTAGAACGGCAAGGCCAATCAGTTCCACACTGCCCCAAGGAAGCACCGTACCGCCCAGGTTCGACAATAGAACGGCCACGGAAAGCACTGTCGCGAGCAGGAACGCGCCCGCCACGTCCAGAGAGACATGTTTATTGCGCTCAATCTTGGGGAGCGCGGCTTGCAAGACGACTAGAGCCAAAAGGCCAATGGGAAAGTTGGCAAAGAAGATCCAATGCCAGCTGAACATTTCCACCAGGAAACCGCCGATCAGGGGCCCGATCACCGTCGAAACACCAAAGACGGCTCCCATTAGTCCCTGCGCCTGCCCACGCTGACGTGGTGGCAATACATCGGCAACCACGGCCATCGACACGACAATCAGCCCACCGCCGCCCAGACCCTGAATGGCGCGGCCTGCAATGAGAACCCCCATGGACTGGGCCAGGCCCGCAATGGTAGCGCCTGTGAGAAAAACGAAGATGCCGATTTGTATGATAAGTTTGCGGCCAAACAAATCGCCTAGTTTTCCTGCAACCGGTGCGCCGATTGTCGAGGCCAGCAGGTAGGCGGTGATGACCCAGGTCATGTAATCCATGCCGCCTAGATCGGCGACCATGACGGGCATCGCTGTCGTCACGATGGTTTGACCAAGTGATGCAAAGAGAAGCGTCATTGCGACTGCGGCAAGCGCGATACGTGTCTGCGAAGAATTGGCGGCGATTTCGGTAGGGCTTTGCGTTGTCGCGACGTTCATGTCACATCTCCAGCGGTCGCTGGCTTTATGTCAGCGACCATAATAATCATTGATCTTTGAATATATGTGCTTAAAACATATATATGTCAACAGCATCAAATTGGGGGTGGACTTATGCCCGAGCGCGACGAAAAGCTGAAACATCAGTTGGCGCAGGCTGGAATTGACGAGGACGTGAGCCGTTCCGCGTTGGAGCTTGATGCGATAATGCAGCATTGGCGGCGCCGCGTCATCAAACGTGAGCTCGGTCAGAGGGCTTTGGCCGATCTTGGTCTTGATCTTGATATGCCACATTTGGATGTTTTGATGACGGTCTGGGCGCCAAGGAACGAGTTCGGCGATGATGCAAATTGCGAGATCATGGTGGCGACCGTTTCTAACCGGCTTGGTATCGACCCGTCGCGCGCCAGCCGACTGACCTCGGAACTTATCCGCTTAGGTCTGTTGCGGCGCGAGGTCAGCCAAGAAGACGCCCGCCGTGCAATACTGGAATTAACCGAGAAGGGTACCCGGATCGTTCAGGCCGTTCGGCACTACAAGTTTCTGATCCTCGGCAATTTCCTAAAAGGCTGGACAGAGGATGAGCTAAACGCCTTTATTCCACTTCTTGATCGATTCTCGGCCTGGTCCGAGGCGTCTGAAGATCCGACCGGCCGCATTGCCTCCGAAGTTGCCTTATTGCGTGAAAGCTGCACCGTCCCCGACGTGTAAGTTGGTCTTGACACCGTGGTGACTGGTTAAGGTGTATTTCGGCCTCCCTGGCTTGGGCTCTCGTTAGATAAACCACTGTTCTCTAACAAAAGTCGCAATTGGAAGTAGCATGCTCCCGGTGTGAACTCATGGCGAAGCGCAATTCGTTCAGTTTAGCCGGATCAATTTTCTCCTTCCATCAGTTTTTCTCGAAAGGCTTCAGCCGGTGTCCGATACCCCAGACACTTCCGAGGCGTGGCGTTGAGGCGGCACAAATCGACCTTAAATATCGATTTGTGAATGCCGCCCAACACCCAGGCCATCCTTCAGATGCTGCCAGGCTGTGAACTCAGTGCCGCGATCAAAGGTGATCGATCGGCGTGCTTTTGCGGGTAGGGGTGACAACTATTTATCAGACCCTCCATCACTGGCTTTGACTGACGATCCGGGTTCTTCAAAACGACAGCGAACCGACTGACGCGCTCGACCAACGCTGTCACATTCGCTTTGCAAACTCTTTGCGGAACATGACCAAATCGCACTCCCAGTGCCCGAACTGGCTGCGGTC
>JBARUV010000211.1:0-9273 GCA_049645905.1 Sulfitobacter sp. | reverse complement strand
ACCGGTCGCGGATGTCTGGCGTCAGCGCATCAATGCCGCCCTGCCAGACCGAGATGCCGCGTTCCAGGATCACGGCATGATCCGCAATCCGGCGCAATTCGCTGAGGGTTTTGTCGACCACCAGAATGGAAAGGTCCGAGGTCTCCTTGAGCGTGCTGATCGCCGCCCAGATTTCCTGCCGGACCACCGGAGCAAGCCCTTCGGTGGCCTCATCCAGGATCAAAAGCCGCGGATTCGTCATCAATGCGCGTCCGATGGCCAGCATTTGCTGTTCGCCCCCTGACAGGGAGCCGGCCAGTTGACCGCCGCGTTCTTGCAGACGCGGGAACAATCCGTGCACTTTGGCAAAGTCCCACTGCCCCGCCCGCGCTGAGGCATAGAGGTTTTCCCGCACCGTCAGATTAGAGAAACACCGCCGCCCTTCGGGCACCAACCCCAACCCCAGCCGTGCGGCGCGGTACGGTGCCAAACTTCCGATGTCCTGCCCCGCAAAGGATAGGCTGCCCGCAGTATTCTTCAGCATCCGGCAGATCACCTTGATCGTGGTCGATTTTCCCATCCCGTTACGCCCCATAAGCGCAACAACCTGACCCGCCTCAATCGTCAGATCAACGCCGAAAAGAGCCTGCGACGGGCCATAGCTGGCCGTGATGCCTTGCAATTCCAACAGGCTCATGCGGCGTCCTCTTCGCCCAGATAAGCTTCGCGAACCTGCGGATCAGCGCGTATTTCATCAACCGATCCGGTGGCGACGATCCGGCCATAAACCAGCACGGAAATCCGGTCGGCAAGGGCAAACACCGCATCCATGTCATGTTCCACCAGCAGGATCGGCGCTTCGGTTTTGAGGTCCTGTAAGAATGTGGTTAACCCGCGTGACCCTTCCGCGCCCATACCCGCCATCGGTTCGTCCATCAGGAACGCTTTCGGGCTGAGGGTCAGCGCCACGGCAACCTCCAGCTGGCGGCGCTGGCCGTGCGACAATTCAGCTGTGATTGTCGTCGCTTGATCGCGCAAGCCAACGCGATCAAGCGCGCCAAACGCACGTTCCAACAGCGCCACGTCCCGCATCACAGGTTTGAAAAACCGGAACACTCCACCCGATTGACCCACTGCCCCCAACACCGCGTTTTCCAACACGGTATAGTCCATCGCCAACGCCGAGATTTGAAACGTACGTCCCAGTCCAAGCCGTGCCCGCGTCGCAAGACTCGCGCGTGTCACGTCACGCCCCAGAAAGTGCACCTCCCCGCTGTCCGGTTTTAACCCGCCCGCGATCTGTTTGATCAGGGTGGATTTGCCCGCCCCGTTGGGACCGATCAACGCATGGATTTCGCCCGGATACAGATCCAGCGTGATATTATCACTGGCCGTGAGCGCCCCGAAATTTTTCGAAATGCCTTTGACAGACAGGATGCTATCCGGCATGGGACGCCTCCTTTTTCGACAACTGCCCGATGATGCCACCCTTGGCAAACAACACCACGATCAACAGGATCAGGCCCAGATAGACCTGCCAGTATTCCGAAACCCCGCCCAATAGATGTTCAAGCATGATATAGACCGCCGCCCCGGCGATCGGGCCACAAAGACGTGCAACGCCGCCCAGAATGATAAAGACCATAATCTCGCCTGACGTATGCCAACTGAACATTGTGGGGCTGACAAAGCGGTTGAGATCAGCAAACAGCGCCCCCGCCAGCGCCGTGATCGCGCCTGAAATGACAAACGCCACCAAGCGCAATCTGCAGATGTTGATGCCAACAGTGTGCGCCCTCTCTTCGTTCTGGTGCGCGCCGTTCAAGGCCAGCCCGAAAGCCGACTTATTGATGCGGTTCACGATGAACAGCACCAGCAGAAGAACCACAAAACACACGCCAAAGAACTGGATTGGCACCAGTGTATTGAGCCCCGGAAACTGGTTGCGCACATAAATCGACAGCCCGTCCTCGCCTCCGTATGCGGGCCAGCTGATCGCGAAATAATAGATCATCTGGCCGAACGCGAGCGTTACCATGATAAAGTAGACGCCCGTCGTGCGTAAGCTGAGCGCGCCGATCAACAGTGCCAGCAGACCGCCTGCGATCATCGCAACCAACCAGATCAGCGGCATCATATTGGTGCCTTCGATAACAAACGGCACCTGCATCAACGGTGTATAGCTTTGCGCGTGGCTCGCCAGAATACCCATGGCATAGCCGCCGATCCCGAAATAGGCCGCATGGCCAAAGCTGACCAAACCGCCCTGCCCCAGCGCGAGGTTCAGACCCACACCCGCCAACGCCAGAATTGCAACCTTTGTCGCCAGCGTGATGATAAACGGTTCATCCAGCATCAGTGCTGCCAGTGGAACGCCCAACAGGCAGAGCAGCACACTCCAGTTGAGATAGCGCTCGCGGATCATGCCGGACGCCCGAACAGACCAGTGGGTTTGAACAACAACACGCCGGCCATCAGGATGTAGATGAGCATGGAGGCCAGCGCCGATCCGACGGAGGTGGCCGCAGAGGTTTCCATGAAGGATGAAAAAATCACCGGCAGCAATGTGCGGCCCAATGTGTCGGTCACGCCAACCAGTATCGCCCCTGCCAGCGCCCCTTTGATGGAGCCGATGCCACCGATCACAATCACCACAAAGGCGAGGATCAGCACCGGTTCCCCCATGCCGACCTCGACCGATTGGATCGCCCCGACCAGCGCGCCGGACAGACCGGCAAGGGCTGCACCCAAGGCAAACACAAGGGTATAGAGTACTGAAATGTCCACACCCAACGCACCAATCATCTCGCGGTCATTTTCGCCCGCACGTATGCGCATGCCCACCCGCGTCTTGGAAATCAGCAGGAACAGCAGCAGGGCGACCAATAGACCGATTGCGATAAGGGTCAGGCGATACAGGGAATACTGAATGCCGCCGGGCAACATGACCGGCCCCGATAACGCATCCGGTATGTTAAGAAACAAAGGGAAAGAGCCAAAAACCCAACGGGTCGCTTCGGAGAAGATCAGGATCAACGCAAAGGTCGCCAGCACCTGATCCAGATGATCGCGCTGATAAAGCCGCCGGATCACCGTCAGTTCGATGATGGCCCCGAACATCGCCGCTGCGATCATACTGGCAATCAGGGCCAAGGTGAACGATCCCGTCGCCGCGGCAGTTGCCGCCGCTGCAAAAGCACCAATCATATAAAGCGAGCCATGCGCGAGATTGATCAGGCCCATCACCCCGAATATCAGGGTCAGACCAGCCGCCATCAGAAACAGCATCACACCGAACTGTAGACCGTTCAACAGTTGTTCGATCAGAAGTATCGTCGACATGAGGCGCCTGTCTCTGTCTGGAAAAAGGCGGGCCGCACCTTGGCCGCCCGCCCGTCCGTCACGGTTTCAGCTTACATCTTGCACTCGGCTGCATAGACGTCCTGACGATCCTCAAGGGCGACACCAATCATCTTGTTGGTAAAGACATCGCCGTCCTGCACCACTTCGCGCACGTAATAGTCCTGGATCGGGTGCTGGTTGTTGCCGAATTTGAAATCACCCCGTGTGGAGGCAAAATCAGCCGCCCGCAGTGCCGCGCGGAAGGCGTCCATATCCTTCACGTCAGCTTTGCCTGCCGCTGAAATGATCAGATTGGCCGCATCAAACCCTTGCGATGCATAGATGGATGGCAGACGGCCAAATTCAGCCGAAAACGTCTCTACAAAGGCTTTGTTGGCAGCATTGTCCAGATCTGGGCTCCACTGTGCGGTGTTATGGATGCCAAGCGCGGCAGCCCCGACAGCGCCAAGGATGGTCTGATCGAAACTGAATGCAGGGCCGACAACAGGCAGGTCAATGCCACTGTCCGCGTATTGCTTAAGGAACGAAATTCCCATGCCGCCGGGCAGGAAAAAGAAGATACCATCAGCACCTGAGGCGCGGATTTGCGCGATTTCGGCAGCATAATCGGTTTGTCCCAGCTTGGTATAAAGCTCCCCTGCCAGATCACCTTCATACGTCCGCTTGAAACCTGTCAGGGCATCCGTGCCGGCAGGGTAATTTGGCGCAAGGATAAAGGCATTCTTTATGCCGAGATCTTTGGCGTGGGCACCTGCCGCCTCGTGGGGCCCGTCGTTCTGCCAGGACACGTTAAAGTAATTTTCATGGCAACCTTTTCCTGCAAGCGGCGCCGGTCCCGCGTTCGGCGAGATATAGAATTTGCCTTGCGCCGTGGTTGCCGGGACGACAGCCATTGCAAGGTTGGACCAGACGATGCCAGTCAGGATATCGACCTTTTCGGACTGGATCATCTTGTCGGCAAGCTGCACCGCGATTTCCGGTTTGCGCTGATCATCCTCGATCACCACTTCGATGTTGTCATTTCCGGCCTGCTTGATCGCCAGCATGAAACCGTCGCGGATATCCGTGCCCAGCCCCGCACCACCGCCCGTCAGCGTGGTGATCATCCCGATCTTTACCTTGCCGCCGTGCCCATCAGCAAAACTGCTGCCCGTCAGGGCAAGTGAAACGACCGCCGCAACACCCGCTGTTTTGAAAAACTTCTTCATCTAATACTCTCCCAGGTTTTGATGCCCGAGCGCTTGTTGGAATGATCCACATCGCAAGGGTCGTATTTTTGAGTGAACAGCCAAATCGTACAACACACAACGGCAGTTCCGGCAAAAAGGTAGAATAGCTTCAAATTTATTTCAAGTTTAAACTTTTCTTGCTTGAAGTTTCAGCACCCGATTGCAAGCTACGTGGCACTCCATTCGCTTCGCTTGCTCCTTAAACATGAATCACTGTTTAAGATTTATTTTCTACAAGCCATTCAATGCTACAACCCACGTAACAAGCATTTGGGATAAGGTGCCATGCGCAAACGGCAAAACTACAACGGCGTGGTTCTGGTTGCCCCTCACACGGAGCCTTACCAGCGGTATTCCACCCAAACCGCCCATTGGTGGATGGCGCGCGCCCTGCGCGGCACCCTCAAGGCGGCGGGTCTTGCTAAGTCGGATATTGACGGCTTTTGCGCCAGCAGCTTCAGCCTGTTCCCGGATACAGCGGTCGGGCTGACCCAACATCTCGGCCTGTGCCTGCGCTGGCTCGATCATATTCCCATGGGCGGGGCCAGCGGCATTGTCGCCCTGCGCCGTGGCGCACGGGCCATTCAGGCGGGCGATGCCGATATCATCGCCTGCGTTGCTGCTGACACCAATCACATCGACAGCTTCCGCAAGTTGCTGGGCGGTTTCTCCCGCTTTGCCTCTGACGCGACATTCCCCTACGGCGCGGGCGGCCCCAACATGAGCTTTGCGCTGCTGACCGACACCTACATGAAAAAGACCGGCGCCATCCGCGCCGACTTTGGCAAAATCTGCGTTGCCCAACGCGACAATGCCCGCCACTACCCGCCCGCACTGATCAAGAAACCGCTGGGCCTTGAAGAATATCTCGCCGCGCGCATGATCTCTGATCCGATTGGGCTGTTTGACTGCGTGATGCCCTGCGCGGGAGGCGAGGCGTTCCTGATGATGTCAGAGGAACGTGCCGCGCGCCTTGGGGTGCCGTTCGTGCGCATCAGCGGGTTGATCGAACGCCATAATGCCCATGCCCAAGACGCCATTCAGCAGCGCGGCGGCTGGACGCTTGATATCGACGAGCTTTACCAGATGGCTGACACAACACCGCAAGATATCGACCTGTTGCAAACCTACGATGACTATCCCGTCATCTGCATGATGCAGCTCGAAGACCTTGGTTTTTGTGCCAAGGGCGACGCGCCCGCCTTTGTTCAGGCCCATGATCTGACCATAAAAGGTGATTTTCCGCACAACACCTCAGGTGGACAGCTCTCCGGCGGTCAGGCCGGCGCGGCGGGCGGATATCTGGGCCTGACCGAAGCCATCCGGCAATTGACCAACCGCGCCGGACCGACACAGGTTATGGGCGCAAAACGCGCAATGGTGTCTGGGTTCGGCATGATCAACTATGACCGCGGCCTGTGTACCGGTGCCGCTATTCTCACAGCAGGTGACACATGACTTTACCCAAGGATCCGCCGCCAAAGAAGAACCCGCAAAAGCGCACCCAAGTGCCGACGCGCCCGCCCGAAGCCCGCAGCCGTGCGTCCATGGCCATGAGCGCGGCAGCCGCCGAAGGACGTTTTGTGCTGCAGGTCTGCCCTGAATGCGACGCCGTGCAATATCCCCCCCGCGATGCCTGTCATGTCTGCCTGAACACCAATCTGAATTGGAAAGATGTGGACCCGAACGGAACCTTGCTGGCGGAAACGACGGTCAATATCTCCGCATTGGTCTATTTCCGCGAGCGTGGCGATTGGCGCGTGGGCACCGTCAAATTGGATGCAGGGCCATCGGTTGTATGCCATTTGCACCGGGACTGTGTGGCGGACGAAGCTGTGCGCCTGATCAATCGCCTGGACCGTGCAGGCCAAGGCGTGTTGGTCGCACTGCCTACGGACCGGAACAGCAGTTTAGAGACTGACCCCCGGCTCACCACCCTTGCCAACAGCCCCCGTCACCGCCGCGCGTTAATCACCGATGCGCGCACCCCCAGCGCCGTTGCGATTGCCAAGACGTTGCTGGACGCGGGCGCCGCAACCGTGTTCGTCGGTGAGGCCGAAAGCTGGCTGCCCCACGACAACCGCGCCGCCCTGAACGCGATAAGTGGCGTCGAAATCCTCCCGCTGGACGTGACCGATACCTCCTCTGTCCAACGCCTCGCCGCCGAGATTGGCGGCAAAGTTGACATCATGGTCAACAACGCCCGTTTCCTGCGGCCCGGAAGTGTCGGTGCGCGCGGGGACACAACGGTGGCCGCGCAAGAAATCGAGGTAAATTATCTCGGACTGATGCGGCTGGCGCAGGCCTTTGGCCCCGGCATGGCAAGCCGCACCGCAGATGGTGCAAATTCGGCGGTGGCATGGGTCAACATCCTGTCAGTTTTTTGTCGGTCAAACTGGCCCGACTATGGTTGTTTTTCCGCCGCCAGCGCGGCTGCACATTCCCTGTCACAAAACATGCGCGCTGAATTTCGCGCCTCCGGTTTGCGGGTGATGAACGTCTATTGCGGCCCAACAGATGATGAATGGCACCAACCCCTGCCCCCGCCCAAGGTCGCACCAAATGCCCTCGCCCGCAGCATCGTCCACGGTCTGCGCGAGGGCCTCGAAGAGGTTTATTGCGGCGACGTGGCGCAGGATTTTGCCGAACGGTTGCGCGAAAACTCTGGCCTGCTTGAACGCGAACTGACAACCGTTGGAGACGCCCCATGACCCGCACAACATTGGCCGATCTGGCCACGGATATCGCATCAGGTGAGGTGCAGGTGGTCGATCTGACCCACACGTTAGACCCTGATTTTCCGGTTATCATCCTACCGCCCGAATTTGGTCAATGCGCCCGGTTCAGGATGGAGGAAGTGTCAGCCTATGACCATCGCGGTCCAGCGTGGAAGTGGCACAATCTAACCCTTAACGAACACACCGGCACGCATTTCGATGCGCCCGCCCACTGGATATCCGGGCGCGACCTGCCCAACAATGCAGTGGATGAAATCGCGCCTGCAAATTTCGTCGGGCCCGTGGTCGTTATTGACTGTTCCGGGGGGGCCGCAACGGATGACGATTTTGAACTGACACCCGAAATCATCCATGCCCACGAGGCCGCGCATGGACGCATTCCGCCCGATGTCTGGGTCCTGATGCGCACGGATTGGTCCAAACGCAGCGGCGCGGCCTACCTGAACATGGCAACTGACGGCCCCCATTCGCCCGGCCCCACCCCTGATGCGATCCGTTTTCTGATTGATGAACGCAACATTCGCGGGTTTGGCACGGAAACAGTCGGCACTGATGCAGGGCAAGGGAGCCATTATACGCCACCCTACCCCGCGCATTATTTCCTGCACGGCGCAGGGAAATACGGCCTGCAATGTTTGAAAAATCTGGATCTGTTGCCAGCCACCGGTGCGGTTCTGCTGTGTGCGCCATTGAAAATCCGCAACGGCACAGGCAGCCCTTTGCGCGTTCTTGCTCTGATCGAGAGGAGTGCCTCATGACGCAACAGGATATCATTCGCGATGACATCGCGCTCACCCATTTTGAATATGCCGCATGGCATCTCGCATCTGCCTTCGCCAAATGGCGGCGCGATTGTCTGGCATCTCTGGCGCAAAACGATCTTGCCGGATCAGAAGCGTCGATCCTGCATATTGTCCATATGAACGGCACCGCCAAAGGGCTGGCCGAAATTTCCCGCCTGTTGCACCGTGATGATACAGCCAACCTGCAATACGGTCTCAAAAAGCTGGTTTCGTTTGGCCATATCGCCAAAGCGGGGGAGTCCAAGTCGCGCAAGCTGACGACCTATGAAGCCACTCCGAAAGGGTGCGCGCTGATTGACGCTTACAAGGCGCGGCGCGAAGAGATCTTGCTGGGCTTGACGCAAGCACTACCTGGAATGGGCGAAACGATTGAAAGTACCACAAACGTGCTGCATGTAATGGTCGGGCTCTATGAACAGGCGAGCGCGATTGCCACTTCCCGACCGGCAACACCCCACACCTAGGTTTTGACGATGCAGGCTTTAGCACTTGTTCTCCTCTCGCCCCTGCTGGCTTTGCAGGGCCTTTGGGTTGTCCTGCGCGCCGAGCGGTTGCCAGAAGCAGCCGGACCGCGCCAAGGGCAGATCGGCAATGGCCCACCCCTTCGGGTTTTGTTGACGGGTGACAGTTCCGCAGCCGGTGTTGGTGCCGCCCTGCAGGAACAAGCCCTGGCGGGGCAGTTGAGCCGCGCACTCAGCGGTCAGTTTTCAGTAAGCTGGGAAGTTATTGCCAAATCAGGCGCAACAACCGCCAGCACCGACCTGATGATCCAGGCCGAAGGCAAAAACACTTACGACATTGCGGTCATCGCCCTTGGGGTCAATGACTCAAAGAACGGTATGTCAGCAGCGGCATGGGAGCAGAATTATAAGCGCCTGATCAACAGACTGCGCAGCACGTGTGAGGTCACCCGGGTCTATGTCTGCGGGCTGCCCGAAGTGCATAATTTTCCGTTGCTCCCCGTGCCCTTACGAAGAGTGCTGGGCAAGCGCGCGCGCAGATTTGACGCCATCTTGCAAAGTATCGCTGCAGCGGATCGGGATGTTATCTATGTCCCGATGGACATCCCGTTCGACGTTGCCAAGATGGCCAGCGACGGCTTTCACCCTGCTCCGGTGGCCTATGCCCTATGGGGTGACAGGATCGCGTTGGAGGTTATTC
>JBARUV010000210.1:0-5030 GCA_049645905.1 Sulfitobacter sp. | reverse complement strand
TTGTTTGACCGGATCATCGAAGTGGCGCGGACGGGCATCCCGATCCTGATGGTCGAACAGAACGCCCGGCAAGCGCTTGAGATTGCCGACAAAGGCTATGTTCTGGTGCAGGGGGCAAATGCGTATACGGGGACGGGCAAGGAATTGTTGGCTGACCCCGAAGTACGCAAGAGCTTTTTGGGGGGCTGAAACATGGACATCCTCAACGCAATTGTCGCCCTCGCCAACTACGTCCTGATCCCCGGAATTGCCTATGGATCGCAGCTCGCTCTTGGCGCGCTGGGTGTTACACTGGTCTACGGTATCCTGCGCTTTTCCAACTTCGCACACGGCGACACGATGGCAATGGGTGCGATGTCGGCAGTGCTGATTACCTGGCTCTTTCAGAGCTGGGGATTGCATCTATGGGTATTGCCGACGGCGCTGCTTGCCCTGCCCTTTGCGATTGGTCTGACCATGCTGCTGGTTTTGGGGACAGATCGCGCGGTGTACAAATTCTACCGCGTGAAAAAGGCCAAGCCGGTGATCCTTGTGATTGTCTCGCTTGGTGTCACGTTCATCTATAACGGCGTGACGCGTTTTATCATCGGCGCGGATGACCAGAACTTCCTTGATGGCGAACGCTTCATAATCAATGCCCGTGACTTCAAGGAAATGACAGGTCTTGACGAGGGGCTGGCGTTCAAGACCACTCAAGGGATCACGATAGTTACCACCATCATCGCTGTGGCTTTGCTGTTCTGGTTCCTCAACCGGACGCGGGCGGGCAAGTCGATGCGTGCCTATTCCGACAACGAAGATCTGGCCCTGCTGTCAGGCATCAATCCTGAACGGGTGGTGATGATCACGTGGATGATCGTGGCAACACTGGCCTGCGTGGCGGGCACGCTTTACGGGCTTGATAAATCCTTCAAACCTTTCACCTATTTCCAGCTGCTGCTGCCTATTTTTGCCAGTGCGATTGTCGGCGGCTTGGGCAATCCGCTTGGTGCCATCGCGGGCGGCTTCGTGATTGCGTTCAGCGAGGTCACGATCACCTATGCGTGGAAAAAGGTGCTGGTGTACATGATGCCGGAGAGCCTTGAGCCTTCGGGCCTCGTTCAGCTTCTCTCCACCGATTACAAATTCGCGGTCAGCTTTGTTATTCTGCTGATTGTGCTGCTGATCAAACCCACAGGTCTGTTTAAGGGGCAATCGGTATGACCCAGCCAATGAAAAATACGCTGTTGTTTGGCATCATTGCTGTCCTGATCATCTATGTCGGGATCGCGCAAAGCTGGAATTCGGCGTTGCTGATCATTGCAATGGGATTGATCTCCAGCATCATGGCGTTGGGTGTGAACCTGCAATGGGGTTTTGCGGGCCTGTTCAACGTCGGGATCATGGGCTTTGTCGCGCTTGGCGGTCTCGCCTCAGTGCTGATCGGCATGCCCGCCACCCTGGGCGCATTCGCGGCGGGCGGAGTGGGCGTGATCGTGGCGCTTCTGATGGGCGCCGGAACAATCGTCGCGGCCATTGTGCTGATGAAGCGGATGAACAAAGGGGTGATACGCACGCTTGTGGTGCTGGCCGTGTTGGTCCTCGGTTTTTTTGTCTTTCGCGCCCTGCTTGATCCGTCAGTTGCCCGCATCGAAGATATTAATCCTGCGGAATACGGTTATCTTGGCGGGCTTGGCCTGCCTGTTCTTCTGGCGTGGCCCGTTGGTGGGCTTTTTGCGGCGGGTGCTGCTTGGGTGATCGGCAAAACTGCGCTGGGTCTGCGCTCTGATTATCTGGCGATTGCGACGCTTGGCATTGCAGAAATTATCATTGCCGTCCTCAAGAACGAGGACTGGCTGACGCGTGGCGTTAAGAACGTGATCGGTGTGCCGCGCCCCGTGCCTTATGAGATCGACCTGCAGAACAGCGCAAGCTTTGTGGAGCGTGCGGCGGGACTGGGGTTCGATCCGGTTGAGGGATCCACCCTTTGGGTCAAGTTCCTCTATATTCTGTTGTTTGGGGCGGTCCTGTTGATCCTGTTATGGATGAGCCAGCGTGCCTTGCATTCGCCTTGGGGACGCATGCTGCGCGCCATTCGGGATAACGAAGTCGCCGCCGAGGCCATGGGCAAAGATGTGACCGCACGCCATTTGCAGGTGTTTATCCTTGGCTCCGCCGTGTGCGGCATCGCGGGTGCGATGATGACAACCATGGACGGCCAGTTGACGCCGGGCACCTATCAACCGCTACGCTTTACCTTTCTGATCTGGGTGATGGTGATCGTGGGGGGATCGGGGAACAACCTTGGCTCGGTGCTCGGTGGGTTTCTCATCTGGTTCCTGTGGGTGCAGGTCGAACCGATGGGGTTGTGGTTGATGAACCTGATCACATCGGGCATGGCCGAAGGTTCTGCTTTAAAGAGCCATCTTATCGAATCTGCGGCGCATATGCGCTTGCTGACGATGGGTATGGTGCTGTTGCTGGTGCTCAGGTTCAGCCCGCGCGGGTTGATACCGGAGAAGTAAATCGCTGCACCGCCGATCGGAAGGCGCGCGGCGCTTGGATCTTTCAGGCGAATAGACAAGGGGGAGCGTGGTGTACCATCGCGCCCCCCTTTTCTCGCTTTTATCGGCCCTTGAACAACCCGCCGAGGATGCCACGCACGATGCGGCGGCCGGTGGTGCCTTTGAGTTCCTTGATCACTACTGATGCAATTGCGCCGCCAAATCCTTCGTCCGATTTGCGCCGCGTGCTGCGCGAGGTGGATCGGGTCACGCCCTTTCCTGCATAACGCCGTGCATTGCTGAATTCCCGCAATGCAGGGGTTTCCTCTTGTTCGGCAATTTCTTCGGCTTTCGCGGCCTCGGCTGCCGCTTTGTCCGCACGGGCGCGGAGCATTTCAAAGGCACTGTTTCGGTCCAGCCGTTGGTCGTATTTCCCCGCCATCGGAGAGCTGGCCATGAGGGTTGTACGCTCTGCATCGGTGATCGGGCCCAATTGCGAGGAAGGCGGGCGGATCAATGTGCGTTCGACGATTCCCGGCACGCCCTTCTTTTGCAGAAAGGACGTAACCGCCTCACCGACGCCGACCTCGCGAATGGCCTCTTCGGTGTCAAACCGTGGGTTTTCCCTGTAGGTTTGTGCTGCCATACGCAATTCCTTGCGGTCTTTGGCGGTAAAAGCGCGCAGGGCGTGCTGCACGCGGTTGCCCAATTGTCCCAGAATATCATCCGGCACATCCGCCGGGTTCTGGGTGATGAAATACACCCCTACCCCTTTGGAGCGGATCAGACGGGCGACCTGTTCGACCTTGTCCACCAATGCCTTGGGCGCGTCGTCAAACAGCAGGTGTGCTTCGTCAAAGAAGAACACGAGCTTCGGTTTATCAGGGTCGCCGACCTCGGGCAGTTCTTCAAAGAGTTCCGACAGCAGCCACAACAGGAATGTCGCATAAAGTTTGGGTGCGCCCATCAACTGGTCTGCGGCCAATATGTTGATCACCCCGCGCCCGTCGGTCTCTGTGCGCATGAGATCACTGAGGGCCAGCGCAGGTTCACCGAACAGATCTGCCGCACCCTGATTTTCCAGTACCAGCAGCCGCCGCTGGATCGCCCCGACCGACGCGGAGGAAACGTTGCCATAGCGCAGTGCGAGGGTCTTGGCGTTTTCGCCGATCCAGACAAGCAGCGCCTGAAGGTCCTTGAGGTCAAGCAGCGGCAATCCGTCCTCGTCCGCGACACGGAACGCGATATTCAGGATGCCTTCCTGTGCCTCTGACAGCCCCAGCAATTGCCCCAGCAGCAACGGGCCCATCTCTGATACGGTGGTGCGGACCGGATGACCCTGCTGCCCGTAAAGGTCCCAGAACGTAACCGGAAACGCATCATAATCAAAATCCGCGAACCCTATCTTTGTGGCGCGTTCTGTGAACGGCCCGTGTAGTTTGTGATCAACAGAACCGGATTTGGCCAGACCGGACAAATCACCCTTTACGTCCGACAGGAAAACCGGAACGCCCTGAGCCGAGAAACCCTCGGCGAGGATTTGCAATGTTACGGTCTTGCCGGTGCCTGTCGCGCCCGCAATCAGCCCATGTCGGTTGGCATAGCCGATGTCGAGAAATTGCTGGGTGCCATAGTCAATCCCGCCGCCGCCAATAAAGATGTCTTTCGCCACGTAGTGCCCTCTTTCATATCGCCCGGAAAAGAGCGCTCTAACAAAGCATACAAAGTTAACCTTTAGGCGCCATAGTCTATTTGTTCTGGGTCGGGATCTTCCGGTCGGGACACTTCCTCCCTGTCAGACTGGTCGCGCCTTCGGGTGCGGCCTTTTTTGCGTGCGGCCTTGCCTGTATTGAATTGTTTGCGCTAACAAAATGTTACCGGATAGACCCCATTTGGGGATTGACCGACCAGTTGCGTTTTCGTAACGTTCCGTCAATAAGTCGGCCCAGTCCGACGGGGAGAATACCATACAAAAGAGGGTGCTTTGCGCCCTCTTTTGCTTTTGTACCACCGCCTGCCAAATCAGCAAGATTTCGCGTGCGATCCATATGATTTTTCGTGTTGACCGCTGACAACCTCCGTACGCCGTGGTAGACGGCGTCAAAGCAACTACCGTGGATGTATCATGACCAAGTTTTTGACGGCCCTGCCCCTTTGCGCGGCGCTCGCATGGGCGATGCCCATTTCCTCTTTTGCGCAGACAACCAGCACGCAAGACACAACAGAACAGACCACCGAACAGGCCACGCCGGAGACACAATCGGGCACGGCCGACGAGATTCAGGACCAGCTAAGTCTGGGTGAAGATGCGGACAAGAACCCTGAGTTGGGCAAGCCATACACCAAAGAGTTGATTGGCGCCTGGGAGATGCGATGCATCAAAACCGAGGAAGAAACCGATCCGTGCCAGATGTACCAGTTGCTGGATGACGGTCAGGGCAATCCGGTCGCCGAAGTGTCGTTGTTCCGCCTGCCCGGTTCCGGAAAGGCCGAAGCGGGTGCCACGATTGTTGTCCCACTTGAAACCGCCATCCCGCAGCAGTTGAC
>JBARUV010000209.1:0-3429 GCA_049645905.1 Sulfitobacter sp. | reverse complement strand
TGCTGGTCTATGCAAATGCGGCCAAGCGGTTGCGGCTGTCGACCATCAGTATTCTGCAATATGTCGCCCCCACAATGATTTTCCTTGTGGCGGTATTCCTATTCGGCGAACCGTTCGGCCGCGGCAGGATGATCGCCTTTCCGATGATCTGGGTGGCGCTGGTAATCTATTCAACCTCGATGTTGCGTCAGATGCGCAGCAGCAAGGTGAGCTGAAAGCCCACCTTCCCCGCCAGTCACGACAGCGCGTCCTTGAATTTCAAAAACGCCGGGTCGCGCATCACCCGTGCATTCATTGCTTCGCGCAAGGCTCCGATGGATTTGTGCGGGCGCATTACCACCTCAAATTTCTGGATCAGCCCTGCGTCATTCAGGGTGATCAGGTCAACACCGACTGCGTCCAGTTCCGCGACCTTGCACTGAAATTCAAGCGCCCAGTCGCGCCCCTCCCCCAGTACGCGGCGGTAGCGAAATTCGGTGAAAACCTGCCCTACATGTCCCAGAACGGCGGCCACAGCATCGCGCCCTGTCCATGTCTTCCAATAGGTCGGCGGCATGAACGCAACGTCTTCGGCCAACAGCGGGGCAATTGCATTTGCCTCGCCCTTGGCAACGACGGCCTGCATTTTTTCAATGGTGGGGTGCATTGCGCTCTCCTTGATGGGTTGAAAACCCACCTTACATCTGAGACGAGGCAGGATGGAAACGGAATATACCCCTCCCGATGAGCCGCTGGTGGTCCTGCACGAAGACGCTGAAGTCTTGTTGGTGGACAAGCCCGCTGGTCTGTTGAGTGTACCGGGCAAGGGGCCGCATCTGGCCGATTGCCTTATGACGCGCATTCAGGCTGTGTTTCCCGATGCGTTGTTGGTGCACCGTCTTGATCGCGATACGTCGGGTGTGATGATTTTCGCACTGACACCCTATGCCCAGCGGCATCTGGGATTGCAGTTTGAAAAACGTATGACCCGCAAAACCTATGTGGCGCGCGTCTGGGGTGTGCCTGCGGAGAAATCGGGGACCATTGACCTGCCCCTGATAGTGGACTGGCCGAACCGGCCCCTCCAGATGGTGTGCCATGAAACTGGTCGGTCCGCACAGACAGACTGGAAACTGATCAAAGCCCAGGGTGATACGGCACGCATCCGCCTGTTTCCCAAAACCGGCCGGAGCCACCAGCTGCGGGTTCATATGCTGAGCTTGGGCCATCCGATATTGGGTGATCCGTTTTACGCGACGGGGCCTGCGCTGGAATACCCGCGAATGATGCTGCATTCAGAGGAGTTGCGGTTCAACCATCCGCAAGGTGGTCGGTCGACCAAGATCAGGGCCAAAGCGCCGTTTTGAGGTCACATCGGGATTGCGCGGCCTGAACACGGCAATCGAAGATCAAATTGCAGATATAGCAGTCGGCACTGGTAGCGAGAGCTGCAGATATGCTTAGACTGACACACCTTTGCCCAACCGCGACAAGGAACTCTTCATGTCCTCAATCTACTATCCTGCGCAGCCCGTTACCAATATCGAGGAGTGTTTCTTCTACCATACCGTCGATCTCGCCAATGGAGAGACGGTACATGGCAACTGGGATCTGAGAGGACGCGAGGACCAATATTTCGGAGGCGTCGATTTTTCGGGTAAAACAGCCCTCGATGTCGGATGCGCTACGGGATCATTGACCTTTGCAATGGAGGATCGCGGAGCAGAAGTAACATCGCTTGATCTGGGGCCGGGAGCGACGTTGTCACGCGACTATGTCCCCTTTGCCCAGCACGACTATCGCGACGTTGCCAAGACGTCTTTTGTGAAACATGTCAAACAACAGAGATCCCAAACCGATCACAGTGATCAGGCGCAGGTCGACCTTCACAAGATACAGACGGAGGGTATCCGCAACAGCGCGAAAGCTGCTGCTGCCGAAGACGCGATCAATATCGCCAGCGCAGAGCAATATGTCGATTCTCCGTACGAGCACATGAACGAGCTTAACGAGCAGAACCGGGGATTCTGGTACTGCCATAATGCCAACGGTTCAAATGCCAAAGTCGTCTACCGAAGCGTTTACGAGATGCCGCGCGAGATCGGCCCGGTGGATGTCAGCATATTCGGGGCGATCCTGTTGCACGTGCGCGACCCCTTTTTTGCATTGCACAATGGTTGCCGTCTCACGCGCGAAACCGTGATCATCACGGATTTACACCACAAACGCTTTCACGGCAAAAACCATCCTGTCGCGATGTTTGTGCCCACGCCGCAGGACAAAAGCCGGATCGGAACGTTCTGGCGCTTTAGCCCGGAAATCATTGTCCAGATGCTTGGCGTTCTGGGGTTTGAGGATACCGAAGTTTCCTTTCACAAGCAAAAGGCCCGTGGAGGAGAGCAGGACATGTTTACTGTCGTTGGCAAGCGTACTGCGCCGTTCAATTCAGCGATGACCTACTAAAGCAATAAGGGCCACCCGAAGGCAGCCCTTAGCAATATCAGGAATTTGTCGGTATCGCCTAGATTATTCAGCCGCCCAACCGGATACAGCTTTAACTTCCAGGAACTCTTCCAACCCGAATGCGCCGCCTTCACGTCCATTGCCGGATTGCTTGTATCCACCAAACGGGGAGCCTTGAGCAAAGCCCTGACCGTTGGTTTCTACCATGCCTGACCGCAAGCGGCGTGCCACGCGACGGCGCTTTTCGGTGTCGTCAGTCTGGATGTAGTTCGTCAATCCGTAGGGCGTGTCGTTGGCGATGGCGATCGCCTCTTCTTCACTATCGAACGGGATGATCGACAGTACGGGGCCGAACACTTCTTCCTGCGCGATGGTCATGTCATTGGTGACATCGGCAAAGACTGTCGGTTTGACGTAGTAGCCACGGTTCAACCCGTCTGGACGGCCCAAGCCACCGGCAACGAGGCGTGCTTCGGCCATCCCCTTTTCGATCAGGCCCTGAATCTTGTTGTACTGCGCTTCTGATACGACAGGACCGATGTGCTGGCCTTGCTCTGACGCGGGGCCGACGTGGGTGTTGTTGGCAACATCTGCGGCCATTGCCACGGCTTCGTCATAACGCGATTTGTGCACCAGCATCCGGGTTGGCGCGTTGCACGACTGGCCCGAATTGCGGAAGCAGCGGATCGCGCCGGATTTTGCCGCCTTGGGGTGGGCGTCTTCAAAGATGATGTTTGCACCTTTCCCGCCGAGTTCCAGTGAAACACGCTTGAGTGTATCAGCAGCCGCCTTGGAAATCGCGATACCTGCACGGGTGGAGCCGGTAAAACTGACCATGTCGACTTCGGGATGCACAGAAAGCTGCGACCCGACACCGGCGCCGTCGCCGTTGAGCAGGTTGAACACACCTGCCGGGAAACCTGCTTCGTGGATGAATTCAGCAAACAACAGACCGGACAGCGGGGCAATCTCGGACGGTTTCAGAAC
>JBARUV010000208.1:0-17189 GCA_049645905.1 Sulfitobacter sp. | reverse complement strand
GTCGTGCTCGTGGTGTTGATTGGGGTCGCCCCTTTTGTGGCAGAGCCGTTTGTTAAGCTGGTAACGGCGTCCGTACTGGGTGAGACTGCTGAGGTACCATACGCGCATTTCAAAATCTGGCACGGGCTTGTGCCTGCCTTGTTCATGTCAATGATTGCAGTCTTTGGCGGCTTGGCAATGCTTGCGATCTTCAACCCTGCCCTTCGCCTGTGGGACAATACACCCCGCCCCGAAGCCAAGGTCATTTTCGAGGCCATTGTCGAAGCCGCTGCGCGTCTTGCGCGCGCTATCATCCTGCCGCTGCACAACGGCGCATTCTCGCGCTATGCGGCCATCGGGGCGGTGGTGATTATTGCCGCGGGATATCACGCCTGGACCACCGGAACCGTCGGGGCGACAACACGCACCGCACAACCCGCCGGGCCTGTGCTGATTGCTGGCTGGTTGATGATGGTGTCGGCAACGGTGGCTATGGTGTTCATGCACCGCAATCGCCTGCTGTCGTTGATCCTGATCGGGATCGTGGGTCTGATGGTCTCTATCGGGTTTGTCTACTTTAGCGCGCCTGACCTTGCGATGACCCAGTTCACGGTCGAAGTCGTAACAATTATTCTGCTGCTGCTGGCCCTGAACTTTTTGCCAAATCAGACGCCCATCGAAAGCTCGGTCTTACGCCGGGTCCGGGACAGTTTCGTAGGGGTGGTTGGCGGCATCGCAACCTTTGCACTATCCTACCACTACTTGTTGCGAGACGCGGTAGCCACGCCGATCTCGGAATTTCATCTCGCAAATTCATACAAAGGCGGCGGCGGCACCAACGTGGTCAACGTGATCCTTGTCGACTTCCGTGGTTTTGATACCTACGGCGAAATCATCGTATTGGGTATTGCAGCACTATTGATTTATGCGCTCACGGAAACATTGCTGGGTGGTCCTGTGCGGGCAAGATTGCTTAACCGCAAGCCCGATCAGCGACGTGCAGGCGACAAGCATCCCATGATGATGGTCGTTCTGACGCGGGTGTTGATGCCGGTCATTCTGATGGTGGGTTTCTATATCTTCATGCGTGGCCACAATGAGCCGGGCGGCGGGTTTATCGCGGGCCTGATCGTTTCGATTGGCGTAGTGATGCAATACATGGCCAGCGGGTTTGGCTGGGCGTCGGCGCGGCTGAAGTATCCCTATCACGGGGTGATCGGGGCCGGCGTCCTGATCGCGGGGCTGACAGGCATCGGGTCGTGGTTCTTCGGTAAACCATTCCTGACGTCCGATTTTACCTATGTCCGCATCCCACCCTTCGAAAAGTTTGAACTGGCTACAGCATCCCTGTTCGATCTGGGTGTGTTCCTAGCTGTTGTCGGGGCCGTTATGTTGTCACTCGAAAGCTTCTCCCGCCTTGCACGGCAGGCCAGTGGCCCAAGCGATGACGACTACCCAATGGACATCGATCCCTCACGTGAGGATATGTCACCACAGGCGGCCGCTTCCGCAAAGGAGGCCGTGTAACATGGAATTGCTTGTTGCTTCCGCCATCGGCATCCTCACCGCCGGAGGGCTCTACCTGACCCTGCGCCTGCGGACTTTTCCGGTGATATTGGGCGTATCGTTGCTAACCTACGCGGTAAACGTCTTTCTCTTTGCCTCTGGCCGGCTGACAGTCGGAGCACCTCCGATCCTGCTTGACGGGACAGAAGTCTATACCGATCCGCTTCCCCAGGCGCTGGTATTGACTGCCATTGTCATCTCCTTCGGAATGACAGCGGTCGTCGTGATGATCGGCCTTGGTGCCTACCTTGGATCGGATGATGACCACGTGGATGATCAGCCCGAGAACGACAGCGATCCTTCGGAGGGCACATCATGACCCATTGGATTGCAGCCCCGATTATCCTGCCCGCACTCGTCGCGCCATTTATCGTGTTGGCCGCACGGTACCACATCGGCATTCAACGTGTCCTCTCTGTGACGGCAGTGGTCGCGCTGATTGCGATTGCTGCCGGCTTGGCGTGGCAGGCATCAGACGGCACAATTACGCTTTACCAGATGAGCGATTGGGCAGCTCCTTTTGGCATTGTGCTGGTGGGTGACCGTCTGTCGACGATGATGGTCTTGCTCACGGCGGTGCTGGCGCTTTTTGTGCTGTTGTATGCTGTCGGTTCCGGCTGGGACAATCGCGGGCGGCACTTTCATGCCCTGTTCCAGTTTCAGCTCATGGGGATCATGGGTGCGTTTCTGACGGGCGACCTTTTCAACCTGTTTGTTTTCTTCGAGGTGTTGTTGATTGCGTCCTACGGTTTGATGATCCACGCAGGCGGGAACGCGCGACTGCGGGCCGGTGTGCAATACGTGCTGTTCAACCTTATCGGATCAACACTGTTCCTATTCGCGCTTGGTTCTATCTATGCAGAAACAGGCACCCTCAACATGGCTGACCTGGCCGTTCGCGTTGCCATGATCAGCCCTGAACAATCAGTCGGCATCCGGGTGGCTGCGGTACTCTTATTGCTCGTTTTTGCAATCAAAGCAGCGGTTGTACCGCTGCACTTCTGGCTGCCCTCCAGCTACGCCGAAGCGCCAGCTCCCGTCGCAGCCTTGTTCGCAATCATGACCAAAGTCGGCGCCTACGCGATCATCCGCGTCTACACGCTGATCTTCCCGCCTGATCTTGAAGTTACCTCCGGCTTGTTTGACCTGTGGTTGCTGCCTGCCGCCTTGATCTCTCTGGCTATCGGTATGATCGGCGTGCTTGCGGCCAAAAAGCTCGACAGGCTCGTGGCGTTCGCTGTCATCGGGTCGATGGGCATGGTGATGATTTCCATCTCGCTTTTCACGCCTGAAGGTATCGCGGCAGCGCTCTATTACATCGTGCATTCGACATTGGCAGGGGCGGCGCTCTTCCTGATTTCTGATCTTGTCCGCAGTGGACGGTCTGATCTCATCCTGACGCCACAGTCAAAAATCTCTGGAAACGCGCTGACAGCAGCCTTTTTCTTTATCGGAGCAATCGCAATGGCCGGTTTGCCGCCTTTGTCCGGCTTTCTGGGCAAACTTCTGGTTCTTGACGCCGCATATGATAGTGATCTGATGGTCTGGATTTGGGTCATTGTGCTGAGTTCAAGCCTGATCAGCATTGTCGGATTCGCCCGCGCAGGCAGCATTCTGTTCTGGAAAGCCCACAGCGTGAAACCGGCGGATGAGGCAACAGTGATGCAGGCTCCAGCAACATTATCCTATGTAGCAGTGGGGGGGCTGATCTCGCTCTTGGTGGCGCATACTGTTTTTGCAGGGCAAGTTCACGGGTATACGACGATGATGGCAGCACAATTGTTCGCACCGGAGCCCTACATCGCAACCGTCCTGGAGACACCCGGTAAGCTGAGCGAACCAACGGAGGGGGATCACTGACATGGTACGCGCATTTCACTGGCTGTTGCCGCACCCGTTCCTGACGCTGCTTCTGGCGGTTGTTTGGACGCTATTGCAGAACAATGTGACAACGGGGATGGTCGTCTTTGGTATCATCCTTGGCATCATCATCCCGAGGATGACCTCCATCTGGTGGCCGGACACACCTCAGGGGGTCCGCCTTACCAAGATGGTGACGTATAGTGTGATGGTGATGTGGGATATTCTGGTCGCCAATGTCCAGGTCGCTTGGATTGTCCTGACGGTCCCCAACTCAAAGCTAAGGCCTGCGTGGATCGTGATACCGCTCGAACTGCGCCACCCGGAAGCGATCTCCGTGCTTGCCGGAACCATCACATTGACCCCCGGAACGGTTTCCGCCGATCTGTCGGACGAGGGTCACAGCCTGCTGGTGCATGTATTGCATACAGATGATCCTGACGCTGTCGCAGACGAGATCAATACCCGCTATCAGCGCCGCCTAAAGGAGATATTCCAATGACAGCCGCCACGGAATTCATGAACTTTGCGGTGATCATCGCATTTGCGACGCTGGCCCTTGGGCAGATTTTGTCGATGGTCCGGTTGGTGATCGGCCCGACGTCCGGCGACCGTATTCTGGCGCTCGATACCATGGTGATCAATGCGCTGGGACTTGTGGTTCTGCTTGGCATTTATCAAGGTGTGCACATCTATTTCGAGGTATCGCTGCTGATCGCGATGTTGGGCTTTGTGTCCACGGTCGCCTTGGCACGGTTCCTTTTGCGGGGGGACATCATCGAATGACCGCAGAAATTATTGGCATATATGCCGTTGGGCTGTTTTTACTGGTTGGCTCCGGTTTTGTGGCTGTTGGTGTAATCGGGCTGCTAAAATTCAATGATCCGATGACCCGCCTGCATGCGCCCACAAAAGTCGGTACTGTTGGGATCGGTTCGTTGCTTCTGGCCGCGATGATCCACTCGTTTGCACTCGGCGAAAGATCGATGCACGAGTTGCTTATCATGGCGTTTCTGTTTGTGACGGCTCCGATTTCGGCAAACTTCATCGCAAAGGTCAACATTCACCGGGGTTCCTCCGAGACGCCACCATCGCCGCCTCTTGATGATACCTGGTCAACGCTGAATGTGCCCGAGGAAGAACGCGAAATCGCGGTGCCAGAAACGGATTAAGTAAATTTTGCCGCACTGGCTAACTGCGGTGACTTCCTTGGTGTTTCACGTCCGGTGATCGGATGAACGCTCTTCCCTGCAGAGGAAAGAGTGGTCCAAGACGCGGCTCGAAATTGTGTTGTGAATTTTTGTATTCATATGCAAGTATCTTGATAATCACCAAGAAACAACGATTCCGAGGGAGGAACGAAATGCTTAAACGTCTGATCCTGACGCTTACCACCAGTGCCGCTGCTGTAGGGTTCACCATGAGCGCGGCTTTTGCCGATGTAGAGCTTACCTATTCATCCTGGCTGCCATGGTCGCATCCGGTGAACGAGCACATCTACATTCCGTGGATGGAATCGATCGAAAAGGAAAGCGAAGGCCGCATCACATTCAAGCGCCTGCCCAAGCCCGTCGGTTCACCACCTGCGCATCTGGATGCAGTACGCACCGGTCAGGCCGATGTGGCGATGTCGGTGCATGGGTATTCGCGCAACCAGTTCGCACCCTACATCTTTGGTGAATTCCCTCGTCTGGGTGACAGCGCCGAACAGACTTCGATCGCGTTCCAGCGCACCCATGACAAATTCCTGTCCGACATGGACCTGTACAAGGGCGTTCATCTGATCGGCGTGAACTTGCATGGTCCGGGTCAGGTGCACCATTCCAAGATGATTATGAAATCACCCGCTGATTTTGAAGGGCAGAAATTCCGGACGGGCGGGCCGATCCCGCTGGCCATCGTAGAGGCATGGGGCGGCGTCTCAATCCGTCAGCCCGCACCCAAAAGCTACGAAATTCTGTCCGCCGGTATTGCCGACGGTATTACCTTCCCGTTCGAATCCCTGCCCAGCTTCAACATCACTGAGCTGGTACCCTTTTCAACCACGATGCCCGGCGGATGGTATAATTCCAGCCATTATCTGGTCATGAACCGCCGTGCGTATGATGGCCTGCCTGACGAAGACAAGGCAATCATCGACAAGTACTCCGGCGAAGCGTTTGCAAAGCTGGCAGGCAAGGGTTGGGACACGATCAACGGTATCGGCTTTGATGCTGCGACCGCCGCTGGCAATACCATTGTCGAAGCCTCGGACGAACTGAAAGCGGCGCTCGACGTCCTGAACCAACAGTTCATTGCCGATTATGTTGCCGAGTCTTCAAGCTTTGGGCTGGACGGTCAGGAAGTGCTTGATTTCTTCATGTCCGAAGTCAAAGGGCTGAGCGGCAGCTAAGGCCAGGATAGTTTCTTTGGATCAACCAGAGCCCTCTCAGGCCGCGGACAAAGTTCGCGGCCTTGATCCCGCAAGCCGTCTGCTCGGGCTGATTGCCTGCCTGTTCCTTTTTGCGATGATGGTGCTGACATTTGTCGATGTGATCGGCAGATATGTCTTTCTCAGCCCGCTCCCGGCAGCCTATGAAATCATCTCGCTGATGATGCCGGCGATCATCTTTTGCGCGTTGCCAATAACAGTTCTGCGTGAGGGCCATGTGACCGTCGATCTGCTGGACGGTTTTGTTCCTTCCGCGGCCAAGAGGCTTCAGGCGGTGCTGGTCAGCCTCTTTTCGGCGGCCGCCTTGGGCCTTGTCACATGGCGGCTTTACGTCAAGACGATCGAGGATCTCGATTACGAAACGGTAACGGACGAGCTTTTGCTGCTGGTCTGGCCGTTTGGTGCGGGCATGTCAGCCCTTTGCGCGCTGGCCACACTTGCAGCTCTTTTCAATGCTTGGCTCTACCTCTCCGGGCGCAAAATACGCGGATGACTGACACATGATCGAAGCACTTGTTGGCTTGGCCGCACTTCTTGTTCTCGCGTTCCTGCGCATTCCCATCGCTTTCGTCATGATCATTGTCGGCTATCTGGGCATGGCTTGGGTGATAAACCCGATTGCCGCGATGTATAACGTCGGGCAGACGGCTTTTGAGGCGGCGATAAATTACGAATTGTCCGTTGTGCCGCTGTTCGTACTGATGGGCAATTTCGTCGCCCGCGCGCGGTTGGCCTCCGAACTCTATAATGCGTCAAACGCGTTTCTGGGTCACCGCAAAGGCGGTTTGGCGATGGCAACTGTAGTTGCCTGCGGCGGGTTCAGTGCGATCTGCGGATCCTCACTCGCCACAGCGGCAACGATGTCTAAGGTGGCAATGCCCTCGATGCGCCGCTTTGGATACAGTGACACGCTGGCGACCGGATCCATTGCAGCGGGCGGCACGCTCGGTATTCTGATCCCGCCCTCTGTGATCTTGGTCATCTACGGCATTCTGACCCAGCAAAGCATCGGCAAACTTTTTGCAGCAGGCATTCTGCCGGGCCTGATCGGCGTGTTATTCTACCTCTTTGCGGTCCGCTATGTCACTTGGATACGCCCGCAGGACGGCCCTGCGGGAGAACGCCAGAACTGGCGTCAGCGCCTGACAGCACTACGGTCCGTCTGGGGCGTGTTGCTTTTGTTTGCGCTGGTAATGGGCGGTATTTATGGCGGCGTATTCAGCCCGACCGAAGCGGCGGGAATCGGCGCGATAGGCGCGTTCCTGTTCGCCCTCGCTCGCGGGGCGCTTACATGGCGTGTTCTGCTCGAAATTCTTGAGGAAAGCGTGCAGACCACGGCGATGCTGTTCACTGTGCTGATCGGTGCGATCCTGTTCGCGAACTTTATCAACTATACGGATTTCCCGCAGGCGCTGCTGGCATTCGCCCAGCAGTTTTCCGGCACACCTTGGCTGGTGATCCTTGCAATCCTCGTGATCTACGTCGCGCTGGGGTGTGTGTTCGAAAGTCTGTCGATGATCCTGCTGACCGTGCCGATCTTTTTCCCGCTGGTGGTAGAACTTGGCTATGATCCGATCTGGTTCGGCATTGTGGTTGTCGTCGTCACCGAGATCAGTCTGATTACTCCGCCCGTCGGACTCAACGTTTTTGTGCTGCGCGGGGTGTTGCCCGATGTGACCACTGGAACCATTTTCAAGGGCGTCACGCCGTTCTGGGTGGCCGACATCTTCCGACTGGCACTCATCGTGATGGTTCCGGTTATTTCTCTCTGGCTGCCCTCGTTCGTGGTATAGAATGATGTCAGTCGATAAGGGAGAACGAAACAGTGCCCAGCGCGGTCATATCCACCGCCACGTTATTCACCTCAGTTTCGAGCACTCGAAGCGGCAGATGGGTTCCACACATGACCACCATACCGGCGTGCAAGGGGATGCCCTGTGCCAGCAGTTGGTTCAGAAGCCACGCTACTGCCTCAACCGGATCCTGAGGGGCGGTGCCGACAGTTTCGGCCACCGTCTCTCCATTGAGGCGCAGAGCAACATGAAGTTCGGACACATCAAGATCGTCAGGCGCGATTCTTTGCGCCCCCAGAACGATGCCCGCGTTGAACACGTTAAGGGCTATCGCTTGCGGCAAGGTCACCTGAGACAACGGCATGTTACGCTGGTCGATAAGTTCGATCGCGCCATGAAATCCGGCGATGACCTCCAACGCGTCTTTCCGGTTGACCGGGCCCGAAAGATTTTCGACAGCGTCTCCCAGAATGGCTGCAAGTTCAGGCTCAATGCTGACAGAGGAGAAGCCCGCGCGCGACACTGCCGCGCCGCTTTGATAGATCTCGTCCGAGAATATGCGCGCCCAGGCGGGCTCCGTAACGCCAAAGTGCGCCATCTGCGGCTTGCCGTTCACAGCCAGTTTAAAACCGCTGACCCTGCCGGAAGCGCCCATAACGGCATCCGTATAGGCACGCTGCCAATCATAGGCAGCAGCCACATCCTGAACACCGGGCACGTCAAAATCGACGACCGCGCCCCGCGCCCCGGCCGTCGCAGCGGCCCATCTCGTCATTTCGTCCGACATCACCAATCTCCGTCTGAGCTTGTGCGCTAATCTTGCAAGCCATCCGGAGGAAAGCCAGTAACAAAACCAATCCGGGAGATATCAATATGACCGACAGCCCGAAAAAGGACCGCACGCTGCGGTCAAGGATCACCACACAAGGTCTAGACCGGGTCCCGCACCGCGCGTTTTATCGCGGCGCAGGGCTGGATGATGACGCGATGTCCCGCCCGATGATCGGTGTGGTTTCTACTGCTGGTGAAACCTCCCCCTGTAATATGAACTTGCGCGATCAGGCCGAACACGCCCATCGCGGTGTGCAGGAGGCTGGCGGCACCCCGCGCGAATTTACCACAATATCGGTGTCCGACGCGTTCAGCATGAACCATCAGGGCATGAAAAACTCCTTGATGTCGCGGGAAACCATTGCGGACTCTGTTGAATTGGTGATGCGCGGTCACGCCTATGACGGCATCGTCGGGTATGGCGGATGTGACAAGAACCTTCCCGCGATGATGATGGCGATGACCCGCCTGAATGCGCCTTCGGTTTTTGTCTATGGCGGTTCTACCCTGCCCGCACAGTACAACGGCAAGACCCTGAGCGTTCTTGACGCCTATGAAGGCGCGGGCGCGGTAATGGCCGGACAGATGGAACAGGAAGAACTGGACAAGATGGAGCGGGTAATCATGCCCACCATCGGCGCCTGCCCGGGCCAGTTTACTGCCAATACGATGGGTATGGTCAGTGAAGTGCTTGGCTTTGCCCCGATGGGATCGTCCATGGTTCCCGCGGTTTTTTCCGAACGCCGTGCCATCGGACGGCGCGCGGGCCATCTGGTGATGGAAATTCTCGAACGCGGTGGCCCGTTGCCCCGCGAACTCGTTACCCGCAAAAGCCTTGAAAACGCTTGCGCTATTGTCGCGGCCACGGGGGGGTCGACCAATGCAGGCATGCACCTTTCGGCAATCGCGCACGAGGCTGGGATCACCTTTACAATGGACGACGTCGGTGCGGTGCTTGAACGCACACCACTGATCGCGAACCTGCGCCCCGGCGGCACCTATTACGCCATCGACGTTTATCGCCTTGGCGGGGTGGCCATGATCGTCAAGGAACTGATCAAAGGCGGATTCATGCATGGCGACACACCAACCATAAGCGGTCGGACTCTCGCCGAAGAAGTGGCGGATGCGCCGGCACCGGATGGCGACGTGATCCGGCCCGTGTCGAATGTGATCGACAGCAGCGGCGGTGTTATCGTGCTGAAAGGAAACCTTGCGCCCCAAGGTGCGTTCATCAAGGTCGCTGGCCTGAAATCGCGCGTACATGAAGGCCCCGCGCGGGTGTTTGACAGTGAAGAGGAGGCAATGGCCGCCATTCGCAAACAGGCCTATGCCGAAGGGGATGTGCTGATCATCCGCAACGAGGGGCCCAAAGGTGGCCCCGGCATGCGCGAGATGTTGGGGCCGACCGCGATCATCTATGGCCAAGGCATGGGGGAGAAGGTGGCGCTTGTCACCGATGGAAGGTTCTCTGGCGCGACACGCGGGATGTGCATTGGCTATCTCTCCCCCGAAGCAGCGGACGGCGGGCCGCTGGCACTGGTCGAAAGCGGCGACACGATCCGCATCGACACAGAAGCCGCGCGCAGCATCGACCTGATGGTGGATGCCGATACACTGGAAGCACGCCGCAAGGTTCTGGCGAAACGCCCGCCGCGGCGCCTTGCCGGAGTGCATGAAAAATACGCCGCGCAGGTCGGCAGCGCGTTTTATGGTGCCGTAACCCATTCCGGTGCTGTCGAATGGCCAATGGATGAGCTACCCGATGAATAAGCCACGGATCGGATTTCTTGGCACCGGCCTGATGGGCCTGCCGATGGTGCTGCGCCTTGTGAGCGCCGGATACCCCGTCACGGTCTGGAACCGCTCAGCCGACAAGGCCGCTCCAGCAGTGGAACAGGGCGCGGTACAGGCCGAAACACCCGCTGCACTGGCCGCAAAAAGTGATATCGTAATGTGCTGTCTGACCAATGCCGCTGCGGTCGAGGCGGTGGTTTTCGGCCCTGACGGGATTGCCTCGGTCAAAGGCCCCGAGCTGTTGATCGATTTCTCGTCGATGGACCCTGACATGACACGCACCCTTGGCGACCGGCTGCGTGCAGCACATGGCATGGGCTGGATCGATGCGCCCGTTTCAGGCGGCACGCCGGCAGCAACGGACGGGACACTGACGATCATGTGCGGGGGCAGTGAGGCCGACTTTGCCCGTGCCGCACCCGTAATGGACCCTGTGGCGCGACGGGTCACACATATGGGGCCAGCCGGGGCCGGGCAAATGACAAAGCTGGTCAACCAGATCATCGCCGGTGGCACCATGGCATTGGTTGCAGAGGCCGTGAATTTCGCAAAACGGACGGGTATCGACGCGACCAAGCTGACAGATGCCCTTGCAGGTGGTTTTGCGGATTCAAAACCCTTCCAACTGTTCGCCCCGCGCATGGCCGCAGAAAACTTCGAGAACCCGCTCGGGACAGTGGCCATGATGCTCAAAGACCTCGACACAGTGGCAGCGGCCGGTGAAGGGCGCGCGGATTTGCCGCTGACACAAGCCGCACGAACCCTGATGCGCAGGGCCGCAGAAATGGGCCACGACGAACATGACATCTCGACCATCGTCCTCGCATTTGGCGACGGGTCATGATGCCCTTGCCCCCCTTGGTTGGCATGATTGTCCCCCCTTCGGACGGTGCTGTGCCACCCGAACCGCCTGTGCTCTATCCGGACCTGCGTTTTGCCGCCCGCGGTCTCGCCCTGCCACGACTGACTCCAGAGGGATACGATTCCGTCATTGATCGCACTGCAGAGCTTGCGGCGGACCTGAAACGCGAGGGGGCCGTCGCGGTATCGCTGATGGGAACCTCGCTGAGCTTTTATCGGGGCCCTGCAGGAAACAGGCGCGTGATCGAGGCGATGCACGCTGCGACCGGCTTGCCCGTCACCACAATGACACTGTCTGTTCTGGATGCATTTGAGGCTTTAGGCGTGCGACGGATTGCTGTGGGAACTGCCTATACCGATCCGGTAAATCGCGCCTTGATCGCCTATTTTTATGACGAAGGGATCGAGGTGTGCGCCCTTGAAGCACTCAATCTGACAGAGGTGGCAGACATTCACGCGGTGGATGATGCAGACCTTTTCGCCCTTGGCCGGCGCGCCGCACAGGCTGCACCCCAAGCAGACGCACTGTTCATTTCTTGCGGTGGCCTGCGAACACTGCCTGTCGTCGTTCCGCTGGAGACCGCATTGGGGATGCCTGTGGTTACCAGCGCCACGGCAGGCGCCTGGGGTGCTGCGCGGTTGGCCGGTTATTCTGGCCGCGCGCCGGGATATGGGCAGCTGTTCGAACTTTGATATACGCAAAAGAGGAGAGAATTGTGTCACAGGACATTGGCGGAACTTGACGTTAGTGCCGTGACTGTGGCGTCCAATAACCGCACACGTAAGAATACGAACCAAGTCTACCCACCACAGCACGCGACGGTTACCCGTTTCCAAACTACCGCCAAAAAGGTTATGCCATCACAAACATAGACCAGCCCCCGACCAGCGTGGTTTGATATGATCACGCCCGCCCCGGCGCACCGCCGGAAATGTGGCACGACAGACGCTCCGACCAGAACCCCAACGGGAGAGACGCACCATGAGCAAGGCTTCAATCGCATCGAAGAATGACACCAACCCGTTTCGCCAACGTGTTCGCGACAATTATACCGCAGAAGAAGGCGATCTGATCAAGGCATTGGCCAGCAGCATCAAACTTTCGAAAGCGGACCGCGCCAAGGCCGCTGCGGCCGGTGCGCAATACGTGACGCGCGTGCGCAACGAAACGTCTCCGTCGATGATGGAAGCCTTCCTTGCCGAATATGGCCTTTCGACTGCCGAAGGGGTTGGTCTGATGTGTCTGGCAGAGGCCCTCTTGCGGGTGCCGGATGCGGAAACAATTGATGACCTGATCGAGGACAAGGTCGCCCCGTCCAACTGGGGTGCGCATCTGGGGCATTCCTCGTCGTCGCTGGTAAATGCCTCGACATGGGCGCTGATGCTGACGGGCAAGGTGCTGGATGATGAACCAAAAGGCCCTGCGCGTGCGCTGCGGGCGCTGGTCAAACGGCTGGGCGAACCTGTGGTACGCAATGCTGTTGGACAATCCATGAAAATTCTCGGGCGTCAGTTTGTGCTGGGCCAAACCATCGAGGAAGGTTTGAAAAACGCCCGCGATCTTGAGAAAAAGGGTTACACCTATTCCTACGACATGTTGGGCGAAGCCGCGCGGACGGATGACGATGCGCAGCGCTATCACAAGGCATACGCCAAAGCGATCACTGCTATTGCCAGACAGGCCAAGGGCGACGTGCGCTCCAGCCCGGGAATTTCGGTCAAACTGTCCGCACTGCATCCGCGTTATGAATACACCCACAAGGAAACCGTGATGGCCGAACTGCTGCCGCGTGCGCTTGATCTGGTGAAACAGGCGGCGGCGGCGGGCATCGGATTCAATATCGACGCCGAAGAGCAGGACCGACTTGACCTGTCGCTCGACCTGATCGAAGCGATGCTGTCGGACCCGGCGCTCAAAGGCTGGGACGGTTTTGGCGTGGTTGTGCAGGCCTATGGCCGCCGTGCCGCCCCGGTGATCGAAACGCTGTATGACATGGCCGAACGCTATGATCGCAAAATCATGGTGCGGCTGGTAAAGGGCGCCTATTGGGACACGGAGATCAAGGTTGCGCAGGAATTGGGTGTGCAGCGTTTCCCGGTTTACACGCGCAAGAACAACACCGACGTCAGTTATATGGCCTGCGCGCAAATGTTGATGGACAAACGCGACCGGATTTACCCGCAATTTGCCACACATAATGCCCATACCTGTGCCGCGGTTGTCGCCATGGCGGGCAATGACAAGGACAGTTTTGAATTCCAGCGCCTGCATGGCATGGGTGAATCCCTGCACGACATCGTCAAGGCATCCGAAGGCACACGCTGCCGCATCTACGCGCCCGTTGGGGCGCATCAGGATTTGCTTGCCTACCTTGTTCGGCGGCTGCTGGAAAACGGGGCAAATTCGTCTTTTGTGAACCAGATCGTAGATCCCAATATCCCCGCAGAGTCGATTTCTGCCGATCCGGTGACAGAAATGGAAAAACTGGGTGACCGGATCGCAAGCCCGTCGATCCTGCAGCCGTCCGACCTTTTTGCGCCTGAACGGCGTAATTCCAAAGGCTACCGGATCAACGAGCCCGCCTCTATCCTGCCTCTGTTAGCCGCACGTGAGGAATTTGCAGACAAAACATGGGAAGCCGCGCCAATGATTGCGGGCAAGTCTGCCTCGAGCGGTAAGATGCGTGATGTTTATTCTCCTGCGGACAGCACGCGCCTTGTAGGCAAGGTGCGCGACGCCTCGGCCGAAGATGTCGACGCGGCAATCAAAGCGGCACAGGCAGGTTTCGAGGACTGGTCAGCGCGTCCAGTGGGCGAACGTGCGGATGTGTTGCGCAAACTGGCGGACATGTACGAAGACAACATCGCAGAACTGACCTCAATCACCACGCGCGAGGCAGGTAAAACCGTGCTCGACGGAATTGCCGAAGTGCGCGAGGCCGTAGATTTCCTGCGATTTTATGCAAACGAAGCCGAGCGGTTGGACGAAGAAGAACCCGGCAGCGCGCGCGGTGTGTTTGTCTGTATCAGCCCGTGGAACTTCCCCTTGGCGATCTTTACCGGTCAAATCGCGGCGGCATTGGCTGTGGGCAATGTGGTGCTGGCAAAACCGGCGGAGCAGACGCCGATGATTGCCGCCCGCGCCGTGCAAATGATGCGCGAGGCTGGCCTGCCCGACGCGGCGCTGCAACTGTTACCCGGCGATGGGCCAACCGTGGGCGGACCATTGACGAGCGACCCGCGCATCGCGGGCGTTTGCTTTACAGGATCAACCGAAGTGGCGCAGATCATCAACAAGGCGCTGGCTAAAAACGCAGGTCCCGACGCGGTGCTCATCGCCGAGACCGGCGGTCTGAACGCCATGATCGTTGATTCAACGGCACTGCCCGAACAGGCGGTGCGCGACATCCTGATTTCCTCGTTCCAGTCTGCCGGACAGCGCTGTTCGGCGTTGCGGATCTTGTATGTTCAGGAAGACGTGCATGACAAGCTGATGCACATGTTGTCGGGCGCGCTGGATGCACTGGTTATCGGCGATCCATGGCGCACTGACGTTGATGTTTCACCGGTGATCGACGGCGATGCGCAAAAAGACATCATGGGCTACATCGAGGCCCATAGAAATGCCGGCACCCTGACCAAGACGCTGGCAGCCCCAGACGGCGGAACCTATGTGACGCCGGCAATTGTCAGGGTTGGCGGCATCGCTGATATGGAGCGCGAGATTTTTGGCCCTGTTCTGCATGTCGCGACATTCAAGGCGCGTGATATCGACAAGGTCGTCGATGCCATTAACGACCGACGCTATGGCCTGACCTTTGGCCTTCACACCCGGATCGACGACAGGGTCGAACAGATCATCGACCGGATTCAGGTCGGAAACTGCTATGTGAACCGCAACCAGATCGGCGCGATTGTAGGCAGCCAACCCTTTGGCGGCGAAGGCATGTCCGGAACCGGCCCCAAGGCTGGCGGGCCGCTGTACCTGACCCGGTTCCGCAGGATCGGGAAGGCCGAAAGCCATCCTGCCCCTGACGGGACCGAAATCAGCAAAGCCGCGCTGGATGCGGCACTCGCGTCACTTGATGCCCGCAACTGGACCGCGCGGACGGATCGGGTAAACGTGTTGCGCACAGCGTTGAGCGGTAAATCGGGTGTGGTGCGCAAAGCGCTCACTGAAACCGCCGCACTTGATATGTCCCCGCAAACGCTTCCGGGACCGACTGGCGAAAGCAACCGTCTGCGCACGTTCCCCCGCGGGAATGTGGTGTGCCTTGGACCAACGGTGGATATCGCAATCGCGCAGGCCGCGCAGGCATTGGGCGCGGGCTGTGGTGCCGTCATCGCAGTGGCCGGAGCTGGTACCGCCGCCAAGCCGCTTATCGACGCAGGCGCGCCGGTTGTGGTGCTTGACGGAACAGTCGCAGCCGAAACGCTTGTGAATGTTGACGATCTCGCCGTCGTTTCAGCGGCAGGCGCGTCAGACTGGACGCGCGCGTTGCGGATCGCTCTGTCTCATCGCGACGGCCCGATTGTCCCCTTGGTAACGGAAACCGTGGCCCCGGAACGGTACGTGCTGGAACGTCATCTTTGCATCGATACAACGGCAGCGGGAGGCAACGCGAGCCTGCTTGCGTCCTCATCCTGACGACCACTTTGCAAGCGCCGTAACATAACTAAGCTGTGCGGTGTCGAACTGCACAGCATAAGGACCACGCCCCATGACACTTCCCCAGCCTGGTTTGCGACATTTCTGCGATTTGCGGGTTGAACTTGCCCCGATCCGCGAAATGGGCAACGGCCGCGCAGGCAAGCGCCGGATTATCCCGATTGTCGGCGGCGTGGTGACTGGACCCGAAATTTCCGGTCGGATTTTGAACATCGGTGCCGATTGGCAAACCATTTTTACGGATGGCACTGCCGAGCTTGATACGCGATATGCGATGGAAACCGATGACGGGGCCCTGATCGAGATCATCAATTTCGGCTATCGGCATGGACCTGCAGATGTCATGCGCAATCTCGCAGCGGGAAATGACGTGCCACCAGACACCTACTACATGCGCACCCATGCACGGCTTGAAACAGGCGATCCGCGGTATGACTGGGTCAACCGGACATTGTTCGTCGGGACCGGCGCGCGATTGGCCCAGCAGGTTGTCGTGTCACTTTTTTCTGTGGAATGACCGCTCAGGGCCGCGAGGTAAAACCTCCGTCAACAATCAAGGTTTGCCCTGTCATCATCCTGCTGGCTGCAGAAGCCAGAAACAATACCGACCCGACAATGTCCTCGGGAACCAAAGCATCCGGCAAAGATTGCCGCGCAAGTTGATCCGCGATACTTTCCTCCGTAAGCCACAAGTCCATCTGGCGCGGTGTAATGACCATACCCGGTGCCACCGCGTTGACCCGTATACCGTCGCGCCCGAATTCCCGTGCGAGTGTCTGCGTCAAGGAAACGATTGCCGCATTCGACGAGGTATAGGCAGGAAAGCCCGCCATGCCAGCCATATACGCAACCGATGAAAAGTTGATGATCGCGCCGCCGCCGTTCGGCTTCATCTGGGCCACAGCAGCCTGTGACGCAAAGAAATACGCTTTGAGATTGATCGCCATAGACCAATCCCAAAACGCCTCATCCACGTCTTCTGTCTTGTGACGTTGATCGTTTGCGGCGTTGCTGACAAGGACATCAATCGGACCGTTTGTTTCACCCGCCTGCCTGACAGCGTTTTGCAAGGCAGTGACATCCGCGATGTCGCAGGGGATGAAAACGGGTGCCGTACCAAGACGGGACTCCACCGCTGTGCAGAACGCCGACGCATCCGAACGCTGGACAAAGGCGACCTTGGCACCTTGGGCGATGAAGCCTTCGGTCACTGCCGCTCCGATACCCGATCCGCCGCCAGTGATGAAAACCGACTTTCCCTTTAGATCGGTGTAGTGCCCGACAGCCGACGCTTGGCGTGCAACATCGCCTGACCCGGTCATCCCAAAGTGACCCACGCCGCATCCCGTTTGGATGATCGCAAACAGGCATCAATGAATTCGACACCTTTCAGGCCATCTGC
>JBARUV010000207.1:0-12993 GCA_049645905.1 Sulfitobacter sp. | reverse complement strand
TCTGCGGTCAGGTCAAAATTTTCGCCGGGAAAGTATTTGGCAAGACGAACATCAGCGGCGCGTGCATGCCCTTCCATCCCCTCAAGGCGCGAGATCCGCGCCGTGGCTTCGGCAACCGGCTTTGATCCTTCACGTGTAGCGCGCTGCCATGTCACAATCTTCATGTACTTGTGCACACTGAGACCACCGGTATAGCTGGCAGCACCTGACGTCGGCAGCACATGGTTTGTGCCGGTCGCCTTATCGCCATAGGACACGGTCGTCTCTTCGCCCAGAAACAGCGATCCGTAACAGGTCAGTCGCTCAAGCCACCAATCAAGGTCTTCGGCCTGCACGGTCAGATGCTCCGGCGCATATTCGTCGGAACAGGCGGCCATGTCTTCGCGGTCATCGCACACAATCACCTCTGCGTAATCGCGCCATGCGGCAAATGCGTTTTCACGGTTAAGCTCGGGCAGATCGTCGATCAGCTTGGGCACCAGTTCCATTACGGCTTCGGCCAGCACATGGTCATCCGTGATCAGCCAGACGGGCGAATTATACCCGTGCTCTGCCTGAGACACCAAATCGGTGGCAACGATATGCGCGTCTGCGGTTTCGTCTGCGAGGATCAGACTGTCTGTCGGACCCGCAATCATGTCGATGCCCACTTTGCCAAAAAGGATGCGCTTGGCTTCGGCGACGAACTGGTTGCCGGGTCCGACAAGGATGTTGGCCCTCGGCAATCCAAACAAACCAAAGGTCATCGCCGCCACCCCCTGCACGCCGCCCAGCGCCATGATCTTGTCCGCGCCGCAAATGTGGGCGGCATAGACAATCGCGGGGTTCACCCCGACGTCAGGGCGTGGCGGGGAACAGGCGGTGATATGGTGACATCCGGCAACTTTGGCGGTTGTCACGGTCATAATGGCGGAAGCGATATGGCTGTAGCGACCCCCGGGCACATAGCAGCCCGCCGCATCTACCGGGATCGCCTTTTGTCCGGCAATCACACCGGGAACAATTTCGATTTCGACATCAGAGACGGTGCCTTTTTGCGCCTCGGCAAAACGCTTCACGTTTTCATGCGCGAACTCGATATCGCGCTTGAGCTTTTCTGGAACCAATCCGCAGGCGACCTCGATCTCTTCGGGCGTCAGCATGACATTGCCATGATACTTGTCGAACTTTTTGGCATAATCCAGCGCGACAGCGTCCCCGCCCTTTTCAATATCTGCAAGGATTTTCTTGACGGTTTCATGTGTTTCAGAAGCATCCGACTTGGCTGTCAGGGTGGCTTTTTTCAGATAGTCACGGGTCATTCTTCAAAATCCTATGTCTGAGATTTCAGGCCGCACAAAGTATCAAGGGTGCACCGGGGTGAATCACTGTCACCTATTCGTGTAAGCGCTTACATCGCAAAATGCAAGAGCTTACATTTCTTAATGCATATCGCCTCAATATGCGCTAACCTACCATTTATTGCCAGTTCAGGTGCGCTTTCTGACGGCGACCTTAGCGGGGCCTGAAACCTGAAATGCCAGACAACCGATCCATACCGACGCTCGAAGACGTGGCGCGCGCCGCCGGCGTGTCGACGGCAACTGTATCGCGCTGTCTGAACAGCCCTGACAGAGTCGTCAAAGAAACGCGCGACCGGGTGATGGAGGCGGTCGAAAGCCTTGGCTACACGCCCAATTTCGGGGCCCGCGTGATGGCGGCCAAACGCACCTATACCATCGGCGCGATCATCCCGACGATGGAAAACGCGGTGTTTGCGCGTGGATTGCAAGCATTTCAGGAAGAACTGCATCGGCTGGGCTACACGTTGCTGGTATCTTCCACCGCGTACCGCGCGGACGTTGAAAAAGAACATATCCGAGCGCTGGTTGCCCGTGGCGCGGATGGTTTGCTGCTGATCGGGCATGACCGCGACGCGTCACTATACGACTATCTGGAACGCCAGCGTATCCCTGCGCTGATCACATGGGCGTTCTCACCGGATCAGCCGCGCCTTTCAGTCGGATTTGATAACCGTAAGGCAATGCGCCTGCTTGCGGAAAAAGTTTTAGACCTGGGTCATGAAAATATCGCTGTCATTTCCGGCAACACCAAAGGCAACGACCGCGCCGCAGAGCGGTTGGAGGGGATCAGGGACGCTTTGATCCACACCGGTCGCAACCCTCAGAACCTTCCGATCATCGAAACCCCCTATGGCGTCGAAAATGGCCAGGCGGCTTTCGAAAAGCTGATGCTTGCTGCCCCGCCGCTCTCTGTCGTTATGTGCGGCAACGATGTTTTGGCGGTAGGCGCGCTGCGCGGCGCCAAAGCGATGGGATTGCGCGTGCCGCAGGACGTGTCAGTGACGGGTTTCGACGACATCGAACTGGCCCGGGTTGTCACGCCCAGCCTGACCACCGTACATGTCCCGCACCACGAAATGGGCCGAAAAGCTGCAATTGAACTGGTACATATCGTTGAGGGGACAAGCGCGGGGGTGTCTGTCGAAGTGCAGGCGACGCTGCGACTGCGCGAATCGCTGGGACCTGCCCGGCAAATCTGACGGGGCGAAGGACGCACAGCGATGCGCCGCAGCCGCGTTTCGTTTTGGCTCTAGCGATGCTTCTGCCAGTGTCTCCAACCGCTTATTAACACTTCCCGCGTAGGTTGCTCCGTGTTTCGAAGGGGGGACGAATGAAGTATCGAGAGCAACGCTATCCGACGCGCTTTCCGATTGTGCTGGTGGTAGAAGGGGTGCGCCGTCAATGCACTGTGCACAGTATCAGCGCTGCCGGGGCCTCTATCGTCGGCGCAGACCAGTTGCGCATTGGCCAAGAGGTGATCCTTGACTACTCCGTGGGGCGGATGCCTGCCGTCGTCAGGTGGGCCAACCAGCGCAAGGCAGGCGTTTCCTTTGATCACGATTTGTCACTCAATAGCCTCAATCGGATCCGCCGCGGATTACAAACCTCAACGCACCAACACTTTCACCGGACAGGTTTTACTGAACTGCGCTAACAGTTGGTCAAGTCTATTGCTTGGGTTTGTCCAAAATATGTCACCTCAGGCTGAACGACCCGCAGCGACCGGAAAGGTATCCAAATTCTTTTCAGCACTCGAAAGTCGCGCAGAGTCAAAGAAATGTCGAGCGGACGGCGTAAGGCCGAACCGCTCGATGTACTCTAACAAAACAACTTCCAGCGCTTTATACTCTTCGCTGATCATAACGTCACTCTTACCAATGCAACTGAGGTACTATCTAATGTGCCTCATTCGTAACCCAGAGTTGGGCAGGCCGGGAATTGGTTAGATTCATAATTTTGCAGCTACCGGATAAACCGTTGATGGATGATTTATGTACCATTCAGTGAAGAGCGTTTGGTTTAAGCGAGGCTAAGTTCTGTTCTTCGAAGCTTTGCTATGCAGAGCCCAATGCCGTCTGGCGTTTGATGACCAAGAAAACTGCGAACCAACCGAGCCACAACAAGAAGATCAAAGGGTACATTGGAACAAAATACAGCACTATCTAATTGAAATACACATCTTTTAATCTCTGAATTGGTGCGGGCGGGGGGACTCGAACCCCCACGGGCATACGCCCCTCAGATTTTAAGTCTGGTATGTCTACCATTCCATCACGCCCGCACGTGGGCCTATCGACCCGTGCCGCACAATAGCCAACAGCGCGTTGGTGTAAATGTCAGATATCCTTGCCCTTAGGTCCAAGCGGCGCGCCTTCGCCCAACAAGGACGCCTCTGACAGCCAGGGGTTGTTGTCGACGGCAATTAGCAGTTGTGCACGGGCCTCATCAATCCGGCCCAGCTTCATCAAAGTCAGCGCGCGGCCCGACTGTGCCGCGATATGGTAAGGGTTGCGCTCCAGAGCGGCATCCAGATCAGGCAGGGCTTTTTCATAGTCCTCGCGCAGGTAATGAATATAAGCGCGCTGGTTGAACCCTTCGGCGTAGTCCGGGCAATACTCGGCAAGGCGATCAAATTCGGCGAGAGCGCCGGCAAAATCAAACGAATCACGTCGTCTTAGCCCTGAATCAAGTACCTCCTGCGCAGCTTCATCCGGCGCGCGCAGCCAGACCTGCCACATCTGGCCCGACACACGACGGCCATCCATAAAGTTCTCGGCCCCCTGAGCTTTTGCAATCAGGTTCAGCATTTCACGGCTGGTGTCCGCTGGCTCAGGACATTCAGCAAATGCGGGGGCGGCGATGACCGCCAGGATCAGGGCAAGCTTCATGGATGTAAGGATGGCGCTTCTTCTCGGTTGGTCAAGGGATCTGTGCGGCGCAATACCTTTGGGCTGTTTATAGCCGCTCCATAATTCCAAGAATGCGCCCGATTGTCAGGGTCAGTCGAGATGCCTGCCGGTGAGAACATGACCAACGTGTCACCCTGCCAGTTTCCACATCCTCACAGAGCCTCTTGACCGCAACAGAACATTCCCCCAGCGTGCGCCCATGTTTCCGATCCGCGATCATAACCCTTCGGGGCGCACGCCCTACGTCACCTATGCTCTGATGGTCCTCAACATCGTGATATTTCTAAGCTATTTCACGCTCTTGAGCGATCCGCGTACCGAATACGATTTCTACAACACATGGGCGCTTGTCCCTGTGCGCTTCAGCAATGGTGATGATATTTTCGCCCTTTTTACGTCCATGTTCCTGCATGGCGGCTGGATGCATCTGGCGGGTAACATGTTGTTTCTATGGATATTCGGTGACAACATCGAAGATGATATGGGCCATGTTCCCTACTTGCTGTTCTACCTTGCCTGTGGCGTAGCAGCGGGACTGGCCCAAGTGGTCAGTGCGCCCCTTTCCAACGTCCCCATGGTCGGCGCGTCCGGCGCGATTGCCGGTGTCATGGGCGGCTATCTGCTGCTTTATCCCAAGGCAAAGGTCGATATTTTCTTCTTTTTCATCGTGTTCTTTCGCATTTTCCCGATACCGGCATGGATCATGCTGGCGGTATGGTTTGCCATGCAGTTTCTGGGCGGTCTGGGCGCGGATCCGGAAGTCGGCGGGGTTGCCTATTGGGCGCATGCGGGCGGTTTCATTGCAGGGCTGGTTCTGACCCTGCCCTTCTGGATGAAACGTGGCGCGGTTGGCTTCTGGGACCGCACCGATGGTCACCCGCCCCATCCCGCGGCAACCTATCCCGAGATAGAAAGCCGCATTCCGAGAATCAAACGGAAATGAGCGCACAAGAACGTCAGATTACCGCCACCTGCCACTGTGGCGCTGTATCTTTAACTGCGACTTTGCCTTTTGGGCTCACCGATGCAGGGCGTTGCACCTGTTCATTCTGCGCGCGCAGACAAGCTGCTGCCGTGACGGCCATTGGCAGCACTGTGAAGGTAGTTAAAGGTGCCGACAACCTGTCGCTTTACACGTGGGGAACCCATACGGCGCAACACTATTTTTGCAAAACCTGTGGTATCTACACCCATCACCAGCGACGCGCGAACCCCGCACAATATGGCATCAATCTGGGCTGCATCGAGGGCGTTAACACGTGGGAACATGAACCGATCCGATGGACCGATGGTATCAACCACCCGTCAGACAGGTAGGCGCCCTGCCCCCGACTTTGACAACTCAACAAAGCCGAATCCGTTGGCGTAATTGAACGCTACCCGCGGATCACCTTTGCAAAGTTCGAGAAGATTGCCTCGTTTGCACAGACGATTTCACCGTTCTGCACAACGTCGCCCTGCGGGTTCAACGGCTCGACCAGCCCGCCGGCTTCTTTGACGATGATCATACCACCTGCAAGGTCCCAAGGCTTCAACCGGCGTTCCCAGAACCCGTCGTACCGACCGGCGGCGACATATGCCAGATCAAGCGATGCCGCCCCGAAACGCCGCACGCCTGCGGTGACCGGCAACAACCGTCCAAGATCCTTGAGCGTTGCGGGCAGGTCTGCGCGCCCGCCAAAAGGCAATCCGGTGGCAAAAATACATTCGATCATGCGGCTGCGCCCGGACACCCTGAGCCGTGTTTCATTCATCCACGCCCCCGCACCTTTTTCGGCAAAGAACATCTCGTCGCTGGTCGGGTCATAGACCACGCCGGCCACAACCTGCCCTTTATGTTCCAGCGCGATCGAAACTGCCCAATGCGGCAGTCCGTGCAGGAAATTGGTGGTGCCATCCAGCGGATCAACAATCCAGCGGCGCGTCGGGTCTTGCCCCTCGTCTTCGCCACCCTCTTCGGCCAGCCAGCCGTAAGTAGGCCGCGCGCCCATCAGCTCTTCTTTGATGATCTTCTCGGCTTCGATATCTGCCTTTGACACAAAATCACCGGCCCCTTTGACCGAGACCTGCAGGTTCTCGACTTCGCGAAAGTCCTTGGACAACGCGCGGCCTGCCTTGCGGGCGGCCTTGATCATGATGTTGAGATTTGCGCTGCCAACCATTTGAATGAACCTTTGTGAAGATCAGATGCGGCGTATAGGCCCAAGGTGCCCGATTGCCAAGGGGGGTGGGTCACACAGGCAGTTCACCAAAGTACCTTTGCTGCCCATGCATTTCGCGATACTCAGGGTGGTGTTCAGGAAAGGACCCCAGATGCCCGATGAAATGCGCCGTATCACCCTTGCCAGCCGTCCCAACGGCACCCCGACGCAAGACAACTTTCACCTTGAGACCGCCGCCATTCCCACGCCCGGGGACGGTGAAATTCTGGTGCGGGTCCATTACATGTCGCTGGATCCGTATATGCGCGGGCGCATGGATGACGCCAAATCCTACGCCCAGCCAGTCCCGATCGGGGGCCTGATGGAAGGCGGCTCGGTGGGTGAAGTCATTGCCTCAAACAGCAGCGGTTTCAAACCGGGCGATTTCGCCTTTGGTCCCTTCGGCTGGGCAACCCACGGCGTTGCTTCGGCAAAAATGTGCCGCAAGGTAGATCCTGACGCGGGGCCTATCACTACATCTCTGGGGGTGCTCGGCATGCCCGGTTTGACGGGCTGGCATGGCCTGATGGAATATGGACGCCCGAAAAAAGGGGAAACGCTGGTTGTTGCGGCGGCAACGGGGCCGGTTGGCTCTATGGTCGGCCAGTTGGCGAAATCACTTGGCCTGCGCACAATCGGCATCGCGGGCGGTGCCGAGAAATGCAAGCTCGCAACGGAAACCTTTGGCTTTGATGCCTGCATCGACCACCGCGCCTACAGCGACGCAAAAGCCTTGCGTGCCACTCTGAAAGAGGCCTGCCCAAAAGGCATCGACATTTATTTCGAGAATGTCGGGGGCAAAGTGCTGGAGGCCGTTATGCCCCTGATGAATCAATTCGGCCGCATCCCTGTCTGCGGCATGATCAGCTGGTACAATGCTGGCGGTCTGGGCGAAGGCGCTGCGGCACCGATGTCGGCCCCGCAACTATGGCGCCCGATTCTGGTGAATTTCCTGACCGTGACAGGTTTCATCATCTCCAACCATTGGGATCGTTTCCCGGCGTTCCTCGCCGAAGTGGCGCCAAAGGTTGCCTCCGGCGACATCAAAGTGGTGGAAGACATCGCTGAAGGGCTGGAAAACGCCCCAGAGGCCTTCATTGGCCTGTTAAAGGGCAAGAACATGGGCAAGCAGATCGTCAGGGTGATCTGATAATCGCGGGGGGAGGGGGTTTCGCTCTCCCCCCGGTCCCACCTCAAACCGACTGCAATTTACGCGCTTCTTCCCCTGCCAACTTCAGCAGCCTTACCATATAGGGCTTGTCCAGATCATCACTGCGCACCGCAGCATAAAGCCTGCGTGTGATACCGGACTTCGTCAGCGGACGGGTGACGTAATCGGATGAGTATTTGACTTCGCGCACGACCCAATCGGGCAGCACAGCCACCCCGCGATTGGAGGCGACCAAGAGCAGGATCACCGCAGTCAGTTCCACCTGCCGGATTGACGCAGGCTCCACCTTGGCGGGGATCAGCAACTGGCTGAAAACATCCAGACGCGAGCGCTCCACCGGATAGGTGATCAGCGTCTCACCCCGAAAATCCTCCGCATCGATATAGGTTTTCTTGGCCAGTGGATGCGTTGAGGCCGCGACAAATACCGCCTGGTAATCAAAAAGCTCTACGAATTCGACGCCGGGTAGCTCTTCGGGATCGGAGGACACCACCAGATCAACCTCTTCACGCAGCAACGCAGGCAGCGCGTCAAAAGCAAGACCGGGGCGAATATCCACATCCACATCGCCAAAACTCCGCCGGAATTGCTCCAGCACCGGAAACAGCCATTCAAAACAAGCGTGGCATTCGATGGCTATATGCATGCGCCCCGTGCTGCCATCGCGCAGCCCGCTGAACTCATCCTGCAGGGCAGCGACCTGCGGCAATACTTGTTGCGCCAGCTTGAGCAATCGCTGTCCTGCCGGGGACAGTTTCAGCGGCTTTGAACGGCGCACAAACAGTTCGACCCCCGCCTGATCCTCCAGTCCTTTGACCTGATGGCTCAGCGCGGATTGCGTGATATTCATTTGTTCTGCCGCACGCGCCAGCCCTCCGGCCTCGTGAATGGCCTGAATTGTACGCAAGTGACGGAATTCGATGTGCATATGAGGTGCGCCTCATGTTCAAGATGAAAGTTATGAATTTGTCTCACGTCTATTGCTGTGGCACAAGAGATCAACAGTTGAAAAAGGTTGCTTAGCATGTCCACCCCCGAAGTCTCATTCGAAGTCTTCCCACCGCGCAACGTCGATGCTGCATTCAAATTGTGGGAAACTGCTCAGGCACTGGCGCCGCTGGCCCCGCGCTTTTTCTCTGTCACCTATGGCGCAGGTGGCACCACCCGTGATCTGACCCATGATTCTGCGCATGTTCTGCGCCGTACCTCTGGCCTGCCGGTGGCGGCGCACCTGACCTGTGTTGGCGCAAGCCGTGCAGAAACACTGGAAGTCGCGGAAAGCTTTGCCAAAGCAGGCGTGAGCGACATTGTCGCCTTGCGTGGCGATCCCGAAGCAGGCACCGATAAGTTTATCCCGCATCCGGACGGCTTTCGCGATACCTGCGAGCTGATCACAGCCCTTGCCGACACCGGAAAATTCAACATTCGCGTCGGGGCCTATCCCGACCCGCACCCCGAATCCAGCTCCATGCAAGAGAACGTCGATTGGCTGAAGCGCAAGTTCGAGGCTGGCGCAGACGAGGCGATCACCCAGTTCTTTTTCGAGGCTGATACCTTCCTGCGTTTCCGCGATGCCTGTGCCAAGGCCGGTATCGACAACAAGATCACGCCGGGCATCCTGCCTGTGGTGAACTGGACGTCGGCCAAGAAATTCGCCACCCGCTGCGGCACCGTGATTCCCGATTGGGTCGATCAGGCATTTTCCGCCGCCCAGCGTGACGGCGAAGGCCGCCATGACCTGCTGTCCACAGCCATCTGTACAGAGTTGTGCAGCGATCTGATGGACGAAGGTGTAGAAGACCTGCACTTTTACACCCTGAACCGTGCCGAGTTGACCCGCGATGTATGCCGCGCATTGGGCGTTACGCCCCGCGTTACTCTTTCCGACGTTGCGTAACGCCTTGCGCCGCAGCTCGTTCCAGACTTAGCATCTCCGGCAGAGGCCCCTCTGCCGGAGATTTGCGATTATGCCCCGTATTGCCACCAGCCCGGACGAACTCCTGAGCCAGTCAGAACTGCTTGGCCTGTCGGGACTTGAGTTCATGCAGGCCATCCTTGACGGCACCAACCCCGGACCGCCGATTGGCCAGACAATGGGCTATTCGCTCCATGCGGTGGCAGACGGCACTGTAACCTTTCGCGGCGCACCTGAATTTAGCGTAACCAACCCGATGGGGACGGTGCACGGCGGCTGGTACGGCACGTTACTTGATTCAGCTATGGCCTGTGCGGTGATGACGCGCATTCCACGCGGCGCGATCTATACGACGCTGGAATACAAGATAAACATCTTGCGCGGCATCCCGCTGGGTATGTTGATAGACTGTGTCGGCACGATCGACCATGTGGGCCGGTCAACGGGCGTTGCACATGGCGAAATCAGAGGTGTCGAGGACGGCAAGCTATATGCAACCGGCTCCACCACGTGCATCGTGATGCAGATCGCCTAAGGTTAGAAAACTCTGGGGGCAGTGTACCTGATACACAAAAAACATGCGCGCCTACCTGCCGCGAATGTTTCAAGTTGAACGGCCCCATCTGAATAACCCGAACGGCAGAGGCTTCTCTTTTCTTCCTCTTTCCCGCTGTGTCACGCTCTCGTGCAATCGCTCTGAGGCATCCCGCCCCACAATGCGTTTGCGCCGCGTCATAAAGACACGCCCGTAGCCCCGCCATGTGCCAACCGATGGCGCGCAGGCGTCCTGCGGGAACCGCAGGTTCCAGCCCACAGGTAGTGACAATCCACATTCCTCAAGGCGCGACAAAAGCCAGACCAGCGGAATATTTGCCAAGGGACGCGCCGCTTCGAAGCCACCCAACTGTCCACCGATATCTCCATGGGCACCGGGAAACCAGACTTGCTCCACCCGCCCGTCAAAGCCGTCATGGGAATCCCAAAGCACAACCTTATAGGCCTCACGCGTTTCGTTCAGTGCCATCGCGTGAAAACCGTTCTTCACAATAGCGCCCAGATCATGGTTATGAAAGGCGTGCCACCGTTCTGAAATCCGCCACAGGACCGGCGCATTTATTCCCAGCGATTTGACCGTGTCCCAGACCCCGATGGCCTCGATTTCAATCGCATCGTGGCAGTGCCTCTGTTTGAAAGCATCGCGCGTTTCACGGTTCGTCATAAATTCGTAGTGGCGATAGGCGGCGCGGATATTGCGTTGGGTCGCGTGTTCCGCCCTGACAAGGCCAACCCAATCCAGCACCCCCGCCAACGAACGCACCGCAAATGCGCCGCGTGAATAGCCAAGCATGAAAATCCTGTCGCCCGGCTGATACCGGGAGGCAAGATACCCATAGGCGCGCTTGATCTGACTGTTGATCCCGCCCCCCATGAGCACGTCCAGAGCACTGCGCCAATCGCTCCATTGCAGGCCCGGCTCATAGTAAATCGAAACTTTACCCGGTCTTTCGCGCAGCAGCGCATAGGCTCGACCGACATTGGTCCGGTCGGCCGGCTCGAGCGATGACAAGGTGCCGTCCAGAATGATCACATGCGTGACTGCCCCCCGGCTCGGACCAGTGTTGTCCGTCAGGCGGTGCGGCCATATCCGCGCTTTCAGGCGCCGAAACAGGCCATCATTCTGCGGCGATCGGCCCACCCTTCAACATCTCCCAAACACGGTGCGGCGTGAACGGCATATCTGCCTGACGCACGCCTTCATTCCACAAGGCATCCTGAACCGCATTTGCCATTGCGGCCATCGACCCGACGGTGCCTGCCTCGCCGCACCCCTTCATGCCCATGATATTGGCAGTTGACGGCACCGGTTCAGAGACAAAGGTGATATTGGGCAAGTCAGCCGCACGCGGCAATGAATAGTCCATAAAGGTTGCCGTCAGCAATTGACCATCTTCATCATAGACGACACGTTCCTGCACTGCCTGACCGATGCCCTGGGCAACGCCGCCATGCACCTGTCCTTCGGCGAGCATCGGGTTGATAAGATTTCCGAAATCGTCAACGACCGTGTAGCGATCTGTCGTGACCGCACCCGTTTCGGGGTCGACGACCACCTCTGCGACATGCACACCATTAGGAAAGCTGCGGGCATCCAGTGTCGCACGTTCGTGATGGCTGAGCAGGTCATCGCGGCCCTTTTCGCGAGCCATATCGGCGACTTCCAATATGGTCGGTGTCAGGTTTGACCCCTCCGCGCGGAACCGTTCATCATCAAAGCTGATCTCGGATGCTGGGATGCCCGATTCATCCGCTAGAAACGCGGTGAATGCCTCTTTGATCTTGCTGACGGTCGCCAGAGTTGCATTGTTCTGTGTCGTCACTGAGCGCGACCCGCCCGTGCCGCCGCCCTGTTTGATCAGGTCACTGTCCCCCTGCACCACGCTGATTTTCTCAACCGGAATCCCCGTCTGGTCACTCAGGAAGTTGGCATAAACTGTCTCGTGGCCCTGCCCGTTGCTTTGGGTGCCGACATAGATCGTCACGCTACCATCGGTTTCAAAGTCAACCTTGGCCCCCTCGGACGGATCGCCCAGAATACTTTCGATATAGTAACAGATCCCCTGCCCCCGCAGCAGTCCGCGATTGGCGTCTGCGTCCCGGCGGGCAGCAAAACCGGCGGTATCCGCTTCTTGCGTGACACGGGTCAGCAGGCGGTTGAAATCACCCACGTCGTAGGTCTCTCCGGTAGCGGCCAAATACGGAAACTGGTCAGGTTTGATAAAGTTGATACGTCGCAATTCCCACGGATCGACAGCCAATTCCCGCGCTGCGCGGTCCATCAAACGCTCCAGCACATAAATTGCCTCGGGCCGTCCGGCCCCACGATAGGCGTCCACCGGAACGGTGTTGGTGTAATAACCTTCGACCTGCAGCCACGTGGTTTGCACATCGTAAACGCCCATCAGCACACGGCTGAACAACTGGGTCTGGATGAACTGGGCAAACTGCGAATTGTAGGCCCCCAAATTGCACCGTGTGGTGACACGATATGCAGTAATTTTGTGATTTTCATCAAAGGCGAATTCAGCAAGCGAGGTCAGGTCACGTCCGCCATTGTCGCTCAGCATCGCCTCTGTCCGCTCAGACATCCAGCGCACGGGACAGTCCAAAACCCGCGCGGCTTGAGCGGCGCAGAAATATTCGTTGTAGGCCATCCCCTTCATTCCGAAACCGCCGCCCGTATCGGGGTTGGTCACGCGAATGCGGTCCGCGTCCAGACCGAACGCCTTTTGCAGGAACCCTTTGTGGACCCAAACACCTTGGGCATTGTTGGCAACATGCAGGCGGCCGTCCGTCCATTCGGCATAACAACCCCGTGGCTCCATGGAATTCACAATAATGCGGTTGTCGTCCACGTTCAGCGACACGGTGCGCGCAGCGGCCTGAAACGCCGCCT
>JBARUV010000206.1:0-9921 GCA_049645905.1 Sulfitobacter sp. | reverse complement strand
GGGTCACTCTTGATCGTATAGGGTTCTTCATCGCAAAGGCGCATTTCTATGACTGGCATCGCGAGCAGCTCAATGACCGCCAGGCCAAGGCGATCGAACGCATGTTCCGGGAAGGTCCAGACGGGTTCAAGGGTGGGCTCAGCGCCGAGAACTACATTGCGATCACTGGCACATCGCGCGCAACTGCGACACGGGACTTACAGGATCTGGTTGAAATGGGTGCTGTCACGCGCACTGGTGAGCGGCGATACACACGTTATTGGCTAAAGCTTAAGGCGACATCTCCTTAGCCCCATTCGGAACGTTCGGGCGGAAACCGGCCATTCCCCGCAGTCTGCGTCTAAGTCTGCATCGCGGACTTTCCCGACCTTGAGTTTTCGGCCCTCGCTGATGCAGCATTGCTTCGCATGCTCGGCACATTTTTCGCAGCATCGCAGCGCACATCACCGAAGCAGCCGTTCATGACCATCAGAAGTCACCGAACCGAAACCGTTCGTTCGCTGTAGGCTGGATCAATACGAATGTCGCGGGACAGAGCTGATCTTGGATTCACTCGTTTGGTCCTTCGTAACCCGTTGCACCAAAAAGAGTTTGAGAAACTTCCAAGTCAAAGTGAGCAAGTTAGCCGAGGGCTAGGCAATGATACATCGTCCCAAGAACCAGAGCTGTTACGCCTCTTGGCCGACACGCTACGCTGAGCTCTGGGACAGGGTTAATTCGCACTGACCGTAAGCCTGCCAACGAAGTAGCTGCCCGGCGTGTCTGGCGTGACCTGCTCGTATGCGACCTGTACACGTTCCAGTATCCCGAAATCACTTGCCGCCAAGGGTGCTGAGGCCTCGATCACCGGTGCGGTCTGCGGAGAGTTGGGCCCCAATCCCTGTCCGAATTGGCGAATGTTGACAAAGCAGCGATCCGCAATGCGCAGGATCACGCGGTGTTCATCGGCCTGCGCACTGTAGGAGCCGATCACGTTTGTCCCGTTGCCGCTCACAAGTCGGAACTCACCCCCGCTGATTTCAATCCCGCAACCAAGACGCTGACTGGTGTCAAAGACATCTACGGCAACCACCGGCTGCGCGGTGATCAATGTGATCACGCCTGCAAAGGACAAAGTGTATTCGTCCTGGTTACCGTGGTCTTCATCAGGCCGGAAGGCGACGCCGGTCTGCGTGCCCGAGGTGGCTGATAGCTGCATGCTGCCACCGTTGAACAACACCTGTCCCGCGGCACTCATACTGTCGCCCGGTGGTGGACCCGGAAGGTCACCGGGCCCTGCGGGTGACGAGCCATTTCCATGGGAGTCGATGATGGTTGTGCAACTTGAGAGCAGAATGCCTGAGGCGCCAACGAGAGCAATCAGGGAACGTTTCATAGCGAGATCTCCTTTCAATTAACCAGGTTGAGGGAATGTTGGCTGAGCAGTGAGTTCGCCCGGTCCTGCATGTCCGGGACCGATGTCGACGCAAAGCCGGTGCAAGGTGCCGCGCCGCGCGCTGAATAACTCCAATGTGGCGATCCCTGTGGCCGTGACGGTCAGTTCGCGGATCCCGGCCTGGGTGCTTTGGTCGGATGCAAGCAGCGCGCCACCGACCGAGCGGGCACGCAGCTCGATTAACTGATCTGGCGGTCCGGAAACCGTGGCGGTTGCCGCGCTTGCCGTTCCTGGCGGGGTGACAATCAAATGGTCAGGCCCGTCGCTGTCTGGAATGAGCAGCTTGCGCGCGCCCGCGGGTGCCCCAAAGGTCACGGTTGTGAGGTTGCCACCGCTGGCTGGTTCGAACGTGAAATCGCCAAAATTGAGAGGAGAGGCAAATGGCGGCGTCAAGGTCAGCTCACGTAGCAAGACGCAGACTTCTTCATCTGGCGGATCCTCCGGCGGGTCGCACGGCTCTTCCGGTTCGGTTTCGGGCGGTGGACACGGATAGGCATGCATCGCAACAGCATCGAGAATGAATGGCTGGTTGCCCGGTTCGCGCACTTCGGCAAAGACGGTGACCTGGTCTGCCGCGGCAAACGCGCGGGTGGACACGCCTTGCCAACATTCAGCGGCGGCAAGGCTGCGCCAAACAATCGAAGAGGCCGTGCGATCGTCGCCACCCTCCGGATCGATGCCAAGCCAACCCGTAGCCGTGCGCCCGGTGATCTGCATCCGGGCCACCACCTGGTATTCCCAATCTGCATTCGCGCCAAAGCTCTGCAAAACACCCGCGTAGTCGTATCCCGGCGCGCGGATCGATTGCGCACTGTCACCGTCGAAAACGATGCAGCTTTCACATTCAAACACCGGCTCGGGCGGCGGAACAGACGTGGCCGGACGCGCATATGGCTGCCAGTGGCGTCCGACATCGCCGAGGTCAAATCGCGCAAAACCATCTTCGAAACTACCGTTCTTAAGATCGCTATAGGTGACGATCAGCGTGTCCATGCCGACACCGCCATCGTCGTCAGTGACCGTCAAGCGCACCTGCCAGACGCCGCAGTCGGTGTAGCAATGCGTCGCCGTCGCGGTGCCGCGCCCGATGGGAGGCTCGTTCGTCTGTTCGATCGTGGCCGGGAATGGGGCGCTGCAATCCCCGAAATCCCAGACACCGGTGTGAGTGTCGCACCATCCGGGGTCCGTAAAGCGCCCGACAAGCCGGGTTGGCACGCAGGGATGCGCAAACACATCCGGGCCTGCCTCCACCGTCGGAGGCACGTTTTCGATCAGCGCGCGTGTTTCGCGGCGTTCCGTGCCGCCTTGTGCGTCTTCGAGGATGACCGTGACAATGAATTCGCCATTGTCACAATAGCGGTGCCGCGCCGTCAGGGTGCCAGTTGTCTGGGGTGGGCCCAGAACTTCGGCCAACTCGGCAAACTCAGGCAGGGAATGATCGCCCCAATGCACGATGGCGCGGTGCGCATCGGCAAAAGCACTGTCGGTAAAATCTGCCGTCAGTACGATCTCCTCGCCTTCGAGGCCCGAAAGTTGCGGCAGGGCACCAAGAACGGGGGGGACATTGCGCACATCGACGCGGGCCAACGCACTTGTGCGTCGTTCAGCGATCAAGCGCGTGTTGAGCCCGGAATACGCGGCCACATAGGTGCCGCGCCTGATGTATGTGTGCGCCGCGGATGGCCCGTTGAGCAGCGCACCATCACCCGTCTGCCAGCGATACGCGGTGGCTGGCGCCGGTCCACTACCCGAAAGCTGACCAGGCTGAGCGGCAGTGAAAGTAAAAGGGCCCGTGGTCGCGGCCCGCAATTCGTCCGCATCAGGATAGGCGCTGGCGGGTGTTGCCTGCCCGGCAAACAACAGGCCGTCCGGCGAGATCTCGATCGGGTTGTTCAGGATCGGCGACAGAAAGACACCGAGCCCGCGAAGCTGGTCTTCAATCGGCAAGTCAATGACATCGGGAATGTCGAACCCGTTTGCCTCGCGCTTCAGCAGGTTGCGAAAGACGTTGCGCAAGATGACCCCGACCACGGCGGCAACCACCCCGCGCAGAAAGATGCCACCGGGCACGATAAGCCCTGCAATCGCTCCGCCGATAGCCGCCAACGCTTCGAGCAAAGGGCTGTCGAGGTTGACGTCAACGTTTCCGATGCGGCGCACATCCGTGCCTTGCCCGCCGGCGCGGCGACGCACCGTCGCGTTTTCGGGCGGTTGACCAAAAAGCTCCCACAACAGCGCGTCGTTCGAAAGTTCGGGAAAGAGCCTGCGGATCTCATCGACCGCCTGATTTTCCAGCAAGACCTCTGCGGCGTTGCCGACAATCTCTACATCGTCCACGCGGTTGCCTTCATCGTCGAGCGGATTGACCACTTTGAAGGTGCCATTGATCCCGGCGATGGTCAGTTCCGTCCCACTCGGGATCGTCCGACTGATGTTCTGAATGGCAATGGTGTCGCCCAACGCATCGTCCTGAGCTACAATGGCGCGCCCGGACCAACCGCCGCTGATCGTCACCCGATCACCTATTTCAGGGGCCGAGGTCAGCTCTTCATCCAGCCGCTTGGACAATCGAACAGTTGCGGTTCCAGCAACGGCGATGGCGGCATCGTCTTCGATCCTAAACCTCACGCCCGAGACGCTTAGAAATGCACCGGACGGAATGAGCCCCGCGCCTTCGGTCAAGTCGCCAAGGCGGAGCCTGTCATCTGACTGGGACGCCCCATGTACGCGCCCGATGGCCAACCACCGCAAAGAGACCATGGCACCGTCATCCGGTGCCTGGGCCAGCGGTTCCGAAAATTCGAGCGTGGTGTCGCCCGCCGCTGCATCATCGCTTACGCTATAGACAGTGCGGTCATCATCGACCACAACAAGTGATCCTTTTGAATAGCTGCGCAGCGTTTCCGAAATGGTCGCGATGGCCAGGCTGTCTCCATTCTGCCCGCCGCCACGCACTGTTCCGGTCCCTTCCCAGCTCATCCCCAAGCGGAGTGAGATATCCGCGCCAATATCCGGCAAGGTCCGGATCAGCCGCCCGCTACCGGCAAGGCGAATGGCCCCGTCCTCAAGAGTCGGTGTGACGTCGTCATTGATGCGGAAGTCCCAAAGGCTGGTGAGCCGCTGCGTGATGGGCAAGCCGAGACCGAATTCCACCCGCACCCGCGTATCATCGCTGAAGTTTTCGGGCAGTGCGTTGTCGATGGACACTGCAGCCTGGTTGCGGTCATTGCCCTCTGACGGGTCCTCATCATCGTCATCCAACCGCGAGATTTCGGCGTCCGCCAACACATGGTAGTTGAACCCGTCGATCACCAGACGCGTGCCGGCCCTCACGGTTCCGCTTTCACTCTCGAACCCGCGCAGGGTGATGCTAGTTGTGCCTTCGGTCGTGATGGTGGCAAGGCGCAAGACACCCACCACATCATCGTATTCCGCAGGCGTGACCAGCAGCATCGCGATTTCCTCGAGCAACGGCTCACCGCTGATGCGCACGGCGAAGTCACGGTTGGCCGGGATAAACACCTCGGTATCGGCGATGTCGCTGCCACCATCCCCATTGATTCCGATAGACAGCGCATCGTTCGTGACGGCCACGTCGACAGTGTCGACTTGCTCATCACGTGCGGTTTCCCACAACGAAATGAAGTCCGGCTCACCATCGTCATCCCGGTCCGCGATCAGCGCATTGCGCATCAATCCGACCAGTAATTCAATGATCTGATCGGTCGACAGCATCAGAATGGTCTGATCGCCAATGTCTTCGAGCGCCGCTTGTACACGGTCGCGCACAAAATCCTGTATTGCATCCCACAATGCGGGATCCGCGGTGATGTCGGGACCAGAGAGAATCTGCAGGATGTTCAGGTCGGTTGTGGTATCCGCCAGGCGAATTGTTACCTGGGCCGGAGTGTTGCCACCCGGGTTCAGATCACGCAACACTGCGACGTCGGCGGTGATTTCAGCCAGCGCATTGACCGAATTCAGCGGCGTTTCGCTGTCAGGCAATTCCAGGCTGGCGGTGAATTCCAACGGAACGACAAAGCGGAATACCGGTCCAGGCACCGGCGAAGGCTCGACCCGCGCTGACAGCGCATCGGTCGACTGAATACTCTCGTTGAACCAAATAAAGGCCGAAATTTCGAACGGCATCCCGGGCAGCGGTGCGTTCTGAATTTCCTGGGTCATCGGGAAGCCGCCGCCGCTCAAAAGCGCCTGAAATTCCCGGTTGAGAAGGCCCAACAGAACCGCGTCATCCTCCAGCGGATGGCCATCGGAGAGGGCTGCACTGACGGTGCCTGCGCCAAATTCAGCCGGATCGGAGCCCACGCGCACCCGGTCCGGATCCGACGTATCTGTCGAGATCGGCAACCGTAGCAGATAGGCAATCTCTGTCTCGTAAAGGGTATCCCCGCCTGCAACTCCAGAGGTCGCAACAAGCTGCAGGGGAATTTTCGGCAACGAAATTTCGATGATCTGATCGCCCTCGTCAAGCGAAAGTGGAAACACGTGGTCCGGGATATTGATCACCGCCGACACCGACGTGCCGTCTCCCAAGTCTATCGGCAGCAGTGTCGTCAGGGTTTTGGGAAAGATCGGAAGCGCGGCTTTGCGCATTGCGTCAAAGATGCGGAAAATCATCACATCGCGAATCTGAAAAATAATATCAAACATCAAAGACCTGCATGAAAAATTGGCGGAAAAATGCTTAATAAAGTGGAATCAACATACCACAGATTGCAGTTTTTTTTGCGATTGACCGCCCGACAGGCGCATTGCCGCGCATCGTCGGGCGGGCGGGAGCAGCAGAGCCGCAAGGACTCGATGTCTCACGAAGGGCGCATCTACAGGAGGATTTACCCGCGCCGTTTTGCGGTCGTGAGCGCCCCCCGGCGCAGATTGGATTTCCCGCACCTCATATTGTTCAGACTAAGCATCAAGCTCTTGAACGGGGAACGCCGCAATCAGGGCTGAGCGGACATCCAAGCGAGATGCTCTGTTCGATGACGAAGAAGGCGCCACGGTCACAAATGGTGCGCCGCATGTATTAGGACAACAGGTCCAATGGCGCGCGTCCGGGGCCGTGTGCCGCTAACTGTTCCGAAAGCAAATGGCGGTCGATGCTGGCATAATAGGATTCAGCATTTGTTCGGAAAAAATATTTATCATGAGGTGAGGACGTTTCTACCTGCCAAATGGACTGTTTGGCTCCGCCGTGGTGACGCAGATGGGTACATGTCGTCGAGGTAGGAAGGCATTGGCTCATTGCCGTCAGCACCAATGCATCACGGGCACACCATAGGTCGAGAAATACTCCATCACGAAGCGTTACGCGGTGCGAGACGTCAATGCTGTGTCCCCGCACGTGGCACGGCTGGCTACTGCCGGCGCTCTGTCGCCCAGCTCTGTCGGATCGACCATACATCGGAGCTTTCGCGGAAATTCTTGCTCTGGCGGAACAGCCATTCAATCGTGTCGTTCAAAATGTCGTCAGATGCGACATGTGTCGTAAGCCGAAAGGGAGGTATGAAACGGAGGACTAGCTTGCAAATTAAACTTATCGATGGTCGAAATTCGTGAAAGCAGCCGTTGGCGCAGGTGAAGCGAAGGTCTGAAAAGTCTAAGGTTTGTGGCTGCTGCTCAGCGGGAGCTGCAGCGGCGACAAATCTGACAAGGAGGCAAGCGCGGGCTGTCATGGGGCTATGGGGATTGTGGGTTACGGCCGCAGTTTTGGAGTTCCTGGGCAGACGGTTTCGTGACTACATGCGGTGCAAGGCAGTCTCTGTTCCCGATACGACTTGACTAGTTTGCCTCCCATTTTGACATCATGGGCTCGATTCAGCGCTAATTCTGATGAGATGGCCGCACTGAACGATCCAGTGCCTTTTCGCTGTGAGGCCGGTTGGTGTGGGCTGATCATGCGGCATCCTCCCATGGCGGGGCGCGGGATTTTGGGGTTTGGCCTCGCAAGAAGATCTCAATGATGACCATTGCGCCGCCGCATTTGGGGCAAGGCTGATGCACGTGCGGATCATCGTTGCCGCCACTTGTCCCTTCATCTGGTATCTGCTCCAATTCAGGCTCCACATCCAGCAAGCGCCTGATCTGTGCGATCCTACCACGGCGGATGCCGTTGGCGAGGAAGCCTGTGTGGCGGATACGGTGGAAGCCAGTGGGCAGGACGTGGATCAGGAAGCGACGAATGAACTCGTCCGTGGGCAGGCGCATCACCTTCATGCGGTCGCCCCGCTTGATCCGGTAATCTTTCCAGCGGAAGGCCACGGTGCTCGCGTCAGTACTGACAAGGCGGTTGTTGGAGATCGCCACTCTGTGGGTGTAGCGGCTGAGGTAGGCCAGCACGGCCTCCGGCCCACCGAAGGGTGGTTTGGCATAAACAACCCAGTTGGTCTTGCGCAGCGGCGCGAGATTGGCAGCGAAGGTATCTGGGTCTGCCAATCCCGCCAGATCGCCGAAGAACTTGAGCTCGCCTGCTTTGTGCAGTCTGGTCAGTCCTTCGAGGAACAAGCGCCGAAACAGCCTCGACAGAACCTTCACTGGCAGGAAGAACCCTGGGCGGCAGGCGATCCAGTGGGTGCCATCCGGCGACAGCCCGCCGCCGGGCACGATAACATGCACATGCGGGTGATGGGTCATCGCCGAACCCCATGTGTGCAGCACTGACGTCATGCCGATCCGCGCACCCAGATGCTTTGGATCGGCCGCGATGGTGAGCAGCGTCTGGGCCGATGCCTTAAACAGCAGACCATAGACCGCTGCCTTGTTCTGATATGCAATGTCCGCGATTGGCGCGGGCAGCGTGAAGACCACGTGGAAGTATTCGACCGGCAGCAGATCTTCTATCCGCGCTTGCATCCAGTCCTGTGCTGCGCTGCCCTGACACTTCGGACAATGCCGGTTGCGGCAGGAGTTATAGGCAATGTGCTGGTGGCTGCACTTGGTGCAAGCCGCAACATGGCCACCGAGGGCGGCGGTCCGGCATGCCTCGATCGCGGACATTACCTTCAACTGTGGCAGGTTCAGGTGACCATCATGATCACAGCGATAGGCAAGCCCATGGACGCGGAATATATCCGCGACCTCCAGTTTTGGACGGGGCATGGTCGCCCCATTCAGCCGGAACCTGCCTCCCGGCCTACCAGCAGATCAAGTGGGCTGGTGACATCCTGGATCGTCTTCGTGGCGACCTTCGTGTAGATCGTCGTGGTCTCCAGTTTGGCGTGTCCCAAGAGAACCTGGATTACACGAATGTCCGTCCCGCCCTCCAGCAGATGTGTCGCAAAGCTATGCCGGAGCGTGTGAGGCGACACCTTCTTCCTGATCTCGGCGAAGTCGCAAGCCGCCCCAAAGGCCCGGTTGAACTGCCGCGTCGAGATCGGATCGACCCGGTTGCGGCCAGGGAACAACCAACCTGCGGGACGCGCCTCGCGGTAATAGTCGCGCAGAAGCTCCAACAGGCTTGGAGACAGCATCACATGGCGGTCTTTGCGCCCTTTGCCCTGGTCGATGCGGATCAACATGCGGTCACTGTCGATATCGCCGACCTTCAAACGGGTGACCTCGCTGGCGCGCAGCCCGCCGCCATAGGCCACGCTGAAGGCGGCCCGGTATCGGAGTCCAGGCCCCGGTGCGGCTTCGAGAATGCGCGAGACCTCTTCGGCACTGAGAACAACGGGGATCTTCTTCGCAGCGCGCTGATACCGCATATGCCGCTTCATCTCAGGCCGCAGGCACGTGGTCGCGTAAAAGAAGCTCAACACCGTCAACCGGTTATTGAAAGTCGGCGCGCCCACACCCCGTTCCTTCATATCAAGCTGAAACGCGCGTAACTCCTCAGGTGTCGCGCTATCCGGCGCGTGTCCCAGAAACCGCGTGAAGTCGCGCATTGCCCGAAGGTACATCGTCTGTGTTTTGGGCTGGAGCCCCTTGATCTGCATGTCTTCGACAAAACGCTGGCGAAGCTTGGGAACATATTGGTCTGACATTGAAACCTCCTGTCGTCAGATTGAGAAGGCCTCAATCGTCAGACAGGTTCGTCAGTTCACAAAATCATAGCGCTCAAATCAGCGCGAAACACCGGCAACAAGCGCCAATACCGCGGGAGCGGTTTCGTCCTTGTCCGCTTGTGAGACATAAGGCGCCCGCGCGGCGAACGACCACTTTGGGAAACTCCGTTGCATTGCCGTTCCGCAAAGCCACTATTCATGTTGCGCGGAACAGCGGTCAGTTTTCGGCTTCGGACCCTCTACGCAGCGCACGTTTCTTGAAGTTTCTGGGATTCTGGCACCAACGTTTAAGAGGGCCTAGGCGACTCAGCGGCGGCCTAGGCACGTCAGTTCAGCTACCGACCTATGCGCCGATTCCGGTCTATTTGCGCTTGATAGTCTGGTGCTGTGCCGGAACTTGGGTTGCGTGTACCTGCTTGCGTGTTTGGTGGTGGTCTTGTTCCGTAGCTGCGCTCGGGCATGCCT
>JBARUV010000205.1:0-3039 GCA_049645905.1 Sulfitobacter sp. | reverse complement strand
GAGCTTTGGCTAATGCGGTTTGTCAGGCGCCTCTTGGGCAGCGTCAGCGGCTTCAATCGCTGCTTCGATGTCTTCGGGGTCTTGTGAGGGAACCGCATATGAGCCGTTCAGCCACTTGGCCAAATCGACGTCTGCACAGCGGCGCGAGCAGAACGGGCGGTACGCCGGATCAGTCGCGTCCTGGCAGATCGGACAACTCATCACAGCACCTCGGAAAGGGCCGCTCGGGCGCGCTTGCGTTGCAGCTCGTAGTGGCCCAAAGGCGTCCAGCCGACCAGCGTGGTTTCCACCTCGTCGCCGCGGAACGCACTGCGCAGGGCCGCCTCGAAGGCGCGGCGATCTTTCTTGGGCATTGGCGCAAGATCAAGCGTGATTTGCCCGCCCAGCCCGCGCACCCGTAATCCGCGCGGCAAAGCGCGTGCGCAGGCCATGTTGGCCTTGATCCCGGCCGCCAGAGAAGCATCGTTGCCGGTGTTCACATCCACAGCAACAAGCGCGCGGGTCGGTTCGATAAACATCGAAGCGCCGCCACCAAGGGGCACATGCGCACCTTTTGCCCCTTCCAGCGCGTCCAGCACGCCGTGGGTGCCAAACCCGCCGGCATCCGTCACAACCTCGGCTGGATCGCTCCACTCGCGCCATGCAAGCAGATGTGGGCTGTCGCCCTCCGCCAACATTTCCATGTCGGTGCCGTCGTCCTGCATGACGCTGCCCGCCAGCTCGGCCATTGCGGTGATATCATCCGTAATTGCATCCTCGTCCGCGCCCAGACAGGACGAGCGCAGGATCAACCCATAACCCGACTCTTCCAACGCACCATGTGCGATTTCCAGAAGGCGGTCGCGCTCGGCTTCGTCCTTGATACGCCGCGAAATATTGAGGCCAGGTGCATCCGGCGTCACAATCGCATAGCGGCTCTTGAACAGCACCTTGGCGGCAACCGGTATCGCCTTGCCCGGTTCCGCAAACCCGCTGACCTGAACCAGAATCGCCTGCCCCGGTGCCAGCCCTTTGATCTGGCGCAGAAAAGCAGAACCATCCGGAGTCTTGAGGAACATGCCCCCCTGCCCTTTGACAGGCCGGTCCGCAATGGCGCGATAAATCGTACCGGGGCGCGGCGCATCGCTGTCGATCAGAATATCTTCCAGTTTTCCGTCAACCATCAGGGCGGCGGCCTCAACCTCGCCAATATGATCCAGAACAATTGTACGGCCCTTCATGATGCGTCTCCATATAGTGGATAGCCTGCGGCGTGCAGCAGATTTGCAGTTTCCGCCAATGGCAGGCCGACAATGCCCGTAAACGACCCGCTGATCCATGGAATGAGCGCGCCTGCGGGGCCTTGAATACCATAGCCGCCCGCTTTGCCCTGCCAGTCACCGGTCGCAAGATAGGCGCTCAGTTCCTGCTCGGAGAGCGATTTCATTTTGACAATGCTTTGCACGTCGCGCTGCCATATCCGTGCGCCGCGTTTAACAGCTACGGCTGTGACCACCTTGTGGCGACGCCCTGACATCAGCCGAAGAAAGGCCGCGGCCTCTCTGGCATTTTCGGGTTTGCCCAGAATACGGCGGCCCAACGCGACTGTGGTATCAGCGCAGAGCACGATGTCATCCGGCCCTGCCGGAACCGCCGCCACCTTTTCGCGTGCCATACGGGCGCAATAAGGGCGCGGAAGTTCGTTCTTTTGCGGTGTCTCGTCAATGTCAGGGGCGCGGATATCGTCCGCCACAACGCCGATTTGCGCCAGCAATTCCTTGCGGCGCGGACTCCCTGACCCCAAAATAAACAAAGGTTTACTTGAAACGATAATTGATCCGACCCTTGGTCAGATCATAAGGCGTCATTTCCACCTGCACCTTGTCACCCGCCAGAACGCGGATCCGGTTCTTGCGCATTTTGCCTGCCGTATGCGCGATGATTTCATGGCCGTTCTCAAGCTCGACCCGAAATGTCGCGTTCGGCAGGAGTTCCTTAACGACACCGGGGAATTCGAGAAGTTCTTCCTTGGCCATGGTCTCTCCTTAGTAAAGTCGCCCCGAATGTGGGACGCCGCTTAAATGAGCGCATTTCTACCCGTTTTCAAGGCCTATTAACGCAATCTGACCTGTGGTGCCGCCCCGTCGCGCCCGTTTTGTCCGGCCCAGTGCGTCCGATTGAGCACAACACCGTTCCGGCGCACCTGCGCCACCTGCCCCAGATCGACCTCACTGTATGTCCAGCCCGGTACATTCAATGCCCCCACGGCCATAACACCCGTTGGTGGAAAGCCGGTATCAGGCGGACAAAATACCCCGCCTGCGCCAAACGACGTGCCCAGTGCGTCGGACCAAGCTGCATCGCCCACCACGCTCGACATGACCGAAATACACTGGTTTTCCAGCGCCCGCGCCATTGATCCGATGCGCACCCGCCAATAACCCGCCAGTGTTTCAGTGACCGATGGCACACAGATCAGGTCACATTCGCTTAATGCGCGGCCCAGCAAAGGGAATTCGCTGTCATAGCAGATCAGGATACCGATCTTGCCCAGAGAAGTATCAAAAACCTGCAAGGCGTTACCGGGGATCACGTCCCATATCTCGTCCTCGAAGCGGGTCATGATCTGTTTGTCTTGCACGCCGATTTGCCCCGTCGGCGTAATCAGGCGTGCCCGATTAACAGGACGCGTATCTGTTGCCGCAGGTCCGGACGCCGCGATAATATGCACGCCATGCGCTGCCGCCAGCTTGAGGTGCAGGGTGTCCGCCTCCTCCAACCGGTCCGATACCGCAAACAGCGACGCCTCAAGATCACCCGCAACCTCCAGCCCTGCCAAGGTCGCCAGTTCCATCGCGCCGTATTCCGGAAACACCAGCAGATCGGCACCTGCCACAGCGGCCTCGGCCACCCACGCAGCCAGCTTGTCTTCGTATTGCGCCCATGAGGTCAGGATATCCAACGGATAAGCGGCTGTTGCGATTTTCATGGCGTCTCTCCGGCGGTTGCATGCGCCATATTGCGCAGCTTGCGGATAGCTTCAAGCGCCGGTTGATATTG
>JBARUV010000204.1:0-10761 GCA_049645905.1 Sulfitobacter sp. | reverse complement strand
TGCAGGAACTGTCCAAGAAGCATGGGTTCGAATTGACGGAAGTACCGGTCGATCATCCCGGTCAGGAGCAAAAATCGCAGTGGCTTCAGATCCGCCGCGACAAGCCTGACTATGTGATCATGTGGGGTTGGGGTGTGATGAACCAGGTCGCTATTCAGGAGGCTGCCAACATCCGCTATCCGATGGACCAGTTCATCGGCATCTGGTGGTCCGGTGGCGATCATGACGTCATCCCCGCCGGTATGGGGTCGGACGGTTACAAGGCCCTGACCTTCCATGCTGTCGGTGATGACTTTCCGATTTTTGACGAGATCCGCAAATACGTCGTGGATACCGGCAAGGCTGCGGGTGCGGGAGACCAGATCGGCAAGGTTCTGTATAATCGCGGCCTCTATTCCGCGATGCTTGCTGCAGAAGCGGCACTCAAGGCGCAGGAAATCCACGGCACCAAGGATATCACCTCGTCGATGATGCGCGACGGCATGGAAGCGCTGGAGATCACCGACGCGCGCATGACCGAGTTGGGCATGAAGGGCTTTGGACCGAACTTCAAGGTATCCTGCGACAACCACGGTGGCCCTGGCCTTGTTGGCATGACCCAGTGGGATGCGACGGCACAGGAATGGAAGCTGATCATGGACTTTGCAGAGACCGATAGCGAGGTTCTCGGCCCGCTGATCGCGGAAGATTCCGACGCTTATGCAGCGGAAAACAATATCGAGCCCGGCTGTAGCTAAGGCACGGTTTCCCCGGCTGCCGATACTGGTGGCCGGGGGATTTTCTAGGAATTTCAAAGAGGGTGAAGCCCGATGCTGGACGCCGCCAACACAAATGACATCGCAGTCGAAAACCTGCTGGAAGTCAACAACATCGAGGTGATCTACAATCACGTCATCCTTGTGTTGAAGGGTGTCAGCCTGAATGTGCCCAAAGGCGGTATCACCGCCTTGCTGGGGGGCAATGGTGCGGGCAAGACCACGACTCTCAAGGCGATCAGCGGCTTGCTGGCTAGCGAGCGCGGCGAGGTCACCAAAGGGTCGATCAAGTACCGCGGCGAAGCGATCGAACACCGCGATCCGGCAGAGACCGTCAAGAAAGGTGTCGTGCAGGTCATGGAAGGCCGCCACTGTTTCGAGCATCTGACAGTCGAAGAAAACCTGTTGACCGGAGCCTATACCCGCACTGCAGGCAAGGCGGCGATCCAGCGTGATCTGGAGATGGTCTATGACTATTTCCCGCGCCTCAAAGAACGGCGCAAGTCGCAGGCCGGATACACCTCCGGCGGGGAGCAGCAAATGTGCGCGGTTGGCCGTGCGCTGATGTCCAAGCCCGAAACGATCCTGCTGGACGAACCGTCGATGGGGCTGGCCCCGCAACTGGTTGAACAGATTTTTGATATCGTAAAGACCATCAACGAAAAGGAAGGCGTCACCTTCTTGCTGGCCGAACAGAATACCAATGTGGCGCTGAGGTTTGCGCACTACGGGTATATTCTGGAATCCGGTCGCGTGGTGATGGACGGCCCTGCCGCTGATCTGCGCGAAAATCAGGACGTGAAGGAATTTTATCTCGGCATGTCCGACGAGGGCCGCAAATCGTTTCGCGATGTCCGCAGCTATCGACGGCGCAAACGTTGGTTGAGTTAACCCCAGGAACAGGAGTGTTCACAATGAAGTTGTTTCTTTCTGTTGCAGTGTTGTCCTTGTCGGCAGTCTCCGTATCAGCGCAGGATATTTCGCGCGACGAAATCAGACGCGGCGCGGTGCCCGGTTCGGAGACGATGGAAGTCATCGTGAGTAAGCTGACTGTTCCGCCCGGCGCCACAATCCCTCTGCATACCCATCCGGGTGACGAATATGCCGTCGTGGTCACCGCGACCAAGGCGCAAACCCCTAACGGCAAGGTACTTGAGTTTCCGATTGGGACACCGCTCTATTTTGCTGATGGAGAGGTGCACGGCGGGCTGACCAATGTCGGCGAGACCGACATGGTCGCGATTACCACACATGTGGTGCGCAAAGGCGAGCCATTCTCAGTGCCGGTAAACTGATCCGATGAAAGACAAAATTCTATGAAAGATTGTGATTACTTTGACGCGTTGGAGACCCGCAGTGCAGATGCACGGATGCAGGCGCATTCGGTGGCGCTGCGCGAACGGCTCGCAGGGATTACAAGCGCCCCACAAGACTGGCGTGACGCAGCAGCGGCAGTCCGGGAGCCCGCGGATCTGGTCAAACTGCCTGTGTTGCGCAAATCCGACCTCTCGGCCTGGCAAAAGGCCCAGCCCCCCTTTGGCGGGATCGCGGTTGGCAATGTCACGCATGTCTTTCAATCCCCCGGCCCGATCTATGAACCGGGCGCACTGGAAGGTGACTGGTTTCGGGTGGGGCGGTTTTTGCATGCAGCCGGGATCGGTGCGGATGATATGGTGCAGAACTGCTTTGGATATCACCTGACCCCGGCGGGGCATATGTTTGAAAGTGGTGCGCGGGCTGTTGGTGCGCGGGTTTTGCCGGCGGGTACGGGCCAGACGGAATTGCAGGTCACTGCTGCACGGGATGTGGGCACAACGGCCTATGCGGGCACGCCGGATTACCTCAAGATCATCCTCGAAAAGGCCGATGAAATGGGAGTGCCTCTTGGCATTGCCAAGGCAGCCGTCGGGGGTGGGGCGCTGTTCCCCAGTTTGCGCCAGTATTACATTGATCGCGGCATCAGCTGTTTGCAGTGTTATGCCACGGCCGATCTGGGCAACGTTGCTTATGAAAGCGCGGCGATGGAGGGCATGATTGTCGATGAGGGCGTTATCGTGGAGATTGTCACACCCGGCACCGGCGATCCTGTTGCCGCGGGTGAAGTAGGGGAAGTCGTCGTAACGTCGCTGAACCCTGATTATCCACTGATCCGTTTTGCCACCGGCGATCTGAGCGCGTTTATGGCAGGGGTCAGCCCCTGCGGGCGCACAGGATTGCGCATCAAGGGCTGGATGGGTCGCGCGGATCAGACCACCAAGATCAAGGGCATGTTCGTGCGCCCCGAACAGGTGGCAACACTGGTAGGCCGTCATGCAGAAGTGACCAAGGCGCGCGTCATTGCCAGCCGCGCCGGCGAACAGGACATGATGACCGTGCAGATCGAAAGCGCGGGCGGGGATGCGGATGCCTATGCGCAATCGGTTGTTGATGTGCTGAAGCTCAAAGGCAAGATCGTCGTCGTTGATCCGGGAAGTCTGCCCAAAGACGGATTGGTGATCGAGGATCAGCGGAGTTATGACTGAACCAAACGGGCAGTAACTTCTGCGCCCCTTTTTGTCGGCCATGAGTCTGATACTCAGAACATCACGTAGCGGAGGATGCTACAGGCACTTCCAATCCCGACTGAATTAGTCGAAATAGAGGCATGGCGCTCACCACTTCGGATATCACAGTTGCAAAGCTCCCCCGCGAAGGATTGCGGGGGTTGGCGGGCGCTGCGATTTTGGTGGCGCTCATCTGTGCATTGCCGATGGTTGCCGTTGTCTTGGCGGCATTGTCGGGTGGTACGGAGACCATTCGCCATCTGAGCCAGACTGTTTTGGGCGAATATACCGTCACCACGCTGGCGCTGGTGTTGATCGTTTCGGTCGGGACGTTTGCGATCGGCGTCGGGGCGGCGTGGCTGGTGACCATGACGCGATTCCCCGGGGCCAAGGTGCTGGAGATTGCGCTGGTTCTGCCGCTGGCCTTTCCGGCATATGTTCTGGCCTATGCCTATACCCATGTTCTGGATCATCCCGGTATTGTGCAATCCACGCTGCGCGACGTGACTGGATGGGGCCCGCGCGATTACTGGTTCCCCGAAATCAGATCACTGGGCGGGGCGGCGGCCATGCTGACGCTGGTGCTATACCCGTATGTGTATCTGTTGGCGCGGGCGGCGTTCTTGCAGCAAAGCGGCACGACATTTCTGGCGGCACGCGCGCTGGGGGCCAGCGCCTGGAGCGCGTTTTTCAAGGTGAGCCTGCCGCTGGCACGGCCCGCCATTGCAGGGGGCGTGTTGCTGGCTGTGATGGAAACCATCGCGGATTTCGGGACGGTCGCCTATTTCGGGGTGCAGACCTTTGCCACCGGCATTTATACGTCGTGGTTTTCGCTGTTTGACCGCACGGGGGCGGCGCAACTGGCGCTGTGCCTGCTGAGTTTTGCTTTGCTGCTGGCGATACTGGAAAGGATACAACGCGGACGCGCGCGTTATCACGATGCCGCGCGGCGCGCCCAGACCATTGCCCCTGCACAATTGCGCGGCTGGCGCGCGGTGGCAGCCTTTATGGCCTGCGGTGTGCCGGTTGTTTTCGGCGCTGTGCTGCCCGTGGTCATCCTGTTCTGGATGGGCATCGGATCGGAGCAGAACCTGCTGAGTCCCCGCTACCTTGGCTTTATCCGCAATTCGCTGACGCTGGCAGGTGTTGCTGCTGTTGTAACTGTGATGGCTGCGATCGCTGTCGGTTTCTTTCAACGCTCGCGCCGGGGCCGGTTGGCGGATGGCGCTGCGTATGTCGCGCGGTTGGGCTATGCTGTGCCCGGCGGGGTGATTGCCGTTGGGCTGCTGGTGCCGTTTGCCGCGTTTGACAATGCACTGGATGGCTGGATGCGCAGTACCTTTGACATCTCGACAGGGTTGTTGATCACCGGATCGATCTGGTTGCTGATCGCGGCTTATCTCGTGCGGTTTCTGGCTGCGGCCCTTGGCGCTTATGAGGGCGGGCAGGCGATGGTGCATGCCAATATGGATGCTGCGGCGCGATCCTTGGGCCAGACCCCGCTGGGCACATTACGCCGCGTGCACCTGCCCATTCTGGCGCCCAGCCTTTTGACGGCGCTTTTGATCGTTTTCGTCGATGTGATGAAAGAACTGCCCGCCACCTTGATCATGCGTCCCTTCAACTATGATACGCTGGCGGTGCAGGCGTACCGGTTGGCCAGTGACGAGCGGTTGGACGGGGCTGCGGTGCCATCGCTGGTGATCGTTGCAATGGGATTGCTGCCGGTGATCCTGATTTGCCGTCAGGTTGGTCGGCAGAAATGAAAAAGGTGCGCAGGACGCGCACCTTTTTGTTGATTTGCAAAGCCTGATGAGGATGCCGGTCGCATCCTCAGGACAGTTTATTCCCAGCCAACAGCGTTAAAGATTTTCTGAGCGGTGGGGATGTTTTTGGCCACCTCCGCGAGATTGACTGTGTCCGCCTTGAACTCACCAAGTTGTTTGACTGAATCGGCCAGTTCGACGCCCTCGACGGTGGGGAATTCGTCGTTGCCGTTCGAGAAGTACTGCTGGGCGCTGTCTGAGGCGAGATATTCAAGAAACTTTACTGCATTGTCGCGGTTAGGTGCATTGGCTGCAACGCCGCCGCCGGAGAGGTTCATATGCGCTCCGTTGCCGTCCTGATCTGGCCAGATGATAGAGATATTGCCGATTTCCGAGGACAGTCCATCAACGTCTGTGCGCAGCGCGCGTGCGAAATAATAGGTGTTGGACACGGCAATATCACATTCGCCGGACACGATGCCGCGCAACTGGTCGGTATCGCCGCCCTGCGGTGCACGGGCCATGTTATCGACTACACCTTTGGCCCAGTTTGTCGCGGCTTCCTCGCCCTCGTGGGTCACGATTGCTGCCAGCAGGGTCTGGTTATATTCGTTGGAAGAAGACCGGATGCAGACCTGCCCTTTGTAGGCCGGATCGGCCAGAGCGGCGTAGGTCTTGGGCGGGTTGGTCACTGTGGTGGCGTTGTAAAAGATGATCCGGGCGCGTTGTGAAAATCCGAACCACTGGTTGTCGCTGTCTTGCAGATTGGCCGGGATCTTTGCTTCCAACACGTCACTGTCCACGGATCGCAAGACACCCATTTCCTTGGCGCGGGCCAATCGGCTGGTATCAACCGTCAGCAGAACGTCAGCGGGCGAGTTCGCCCCCTCGGCCTGCAAACGGGCGAGCAGTTCGTCGGCCTTTCCTTCGATCCGGTTGACGGTGATCCCGGTCTGATCGGTGAAATCCGAGTAGAGCCGTTCATCGGTGTCATAATGACGTGAAGAATAAAGGTTGAGATTGCCTTCGGCGAGCGCGGGGAGAGCAAGCACCATCAAGGCGGCGGTTGCGGTGGCGTCTTTCAATAGGGTCATAGGGGTGTCCGATATTGTGCGGTTAAATCCTGAGTGATTTACTAAGAAACAGACTTTTTAAGTTTCCGCAAGTAATTCCCGATAAAAAGAGTCAGGTCTGCGCGCCGATATTGTCTTTGGAGTCGAGGGTAATGATGCCTGGACAGATAGAGTCAGCGTTCGCTGTGTAGACCGCAGCGGGGACGGTCAAGCGTGGGCTATTCCCGCCTTCTTAGTGTGAAACAGCCGTTTTCCGGTGAGTGTTGCCTGTGCCCCTAAAAAGAGGCCGGGCGCGAAAGCCGCGCCCGGTCTGCCTGAATTCAGCTTTCTGTTTCAAGCTTGTCCTGCGTTTTCGTTTCGAAATCCGATGCATCATGACGCTCGCGAAGCTGCATGGACAGATCATCGCCAAAGGCGCGGTTGACCATTCGGCCGCGCTGAACCGGAGCGCGCGCATCAATCGCTTCTGCCCAGCGCAGCACGTTCTTGTAGGAGGTTACATCAAGGAATTCTGCCGCTGAATAGAGCCGCCCCAATACCAGTTGTCCATACCAGGCCCAGATCGCCATATCCGCGATGGAATAGCTGCCCGCAAACCATTCGTTTTCCGCCAGATGGCGATCCATCACGTCTAGCTGACGCTTTGTTTCCATAGCAAAGCGGTTGATCGGATATTCGAATTTCTCTGGTGCATAGGCGTAGAAGTGGCCAAAGCCGCCACCAAGATACGGCGCGCTGCCCATCTGCCAGAACAGCCAGCTGAGCGCTTCGGTGCGCTGTGCAGGATCGGTGGGCAGAAACGCCCCGAATTTTTCGGCAAGGTACAGCAGGATCGCACCGGATTCGAACACCCGCTGCGGGGTGCCACCAGTGTGATCCATCAGGGCCGGAATCTTTGAATTCGGGTTTGCCCCCACAAAGCCGGAGCCGAACTGGTCTCCTTCGGAGATGTTGATGATCCAGGCGTCATATTCTGCGCCTGTATGGCCTGCCGCCAATAGCTCTTCCAGCAGCATGGTCACTTTGACCCCGTTTGGTGTGGCAAGCGAGTAGAGCTGCAGTGGATGTTTGCCGACGGGCAGATCCTTGTCATGGGTCGCCCCCGCGATAGGCCGGTTGATAGAGGCAAATTTGCCGCCGCTTTCTGCGTCCCATGTCCAGACGTCGGGGGGGGTGTAGGTGGGATCGCTCATGTTTGGCCTCGTTTCTTTGATGACAATTGTAGTTAGCTATGTTGCACCGTCGCGAGGGCAAGGGCCAGAGCGGTCAAACGAACGTGTCGGGAAAGCAAGAACCGGAAACGGAGGGCCGCTAGGGTGCCGCGACAAGCTCGCGCCAGCCGTCCTCGTCAACTGTGCGCAGCCGCGCCAATGCGGCCTTTGCATCTGCGCGAATGGCAGCTTTGCTTTCGAGCTTTACCTCTTCGATGTCAGCGATCAGTGCATCGATCACCGGGAGCGGTGTTTTGGTGGCAGAGGCAAGCGTTTGCAGCGCTTCGAGCACCTTGCCGAGTTGCTTGCCGTAACTGGCAACTTCGGTTTGGACTTTATGTTCGATTTCCGGAACACCTTTTATCTCGGGGGAAAACAGACGCGGGATGATCTCCTGCGTGACGTCGCCCGAGAAGGGAGCGCGGAACATCGGTGCCCAGACATCAAATGGGGTAATCATTGCAATACTCCTTGGCATAAATGGGCAGAATGTTCACCACGTCGCGGGGTTCTGTCAAACCTGCAGACCACGTCGGGTGTTGAGCCTGTCGGCAGAAGGGCCCGAAGGCACCAAAGATGCCTGCGAAACAGGCGAGGGCCGCTCAAAACGGGCACAAGTGGGAGCATCGAACAGCAAAAAGCCGCCCCCGAAGGAGCGGCCCTTTATCTCGCAAAACGGCGGTGTATCAGCCCTGACGGGCTTTGAACCGACGATTGGTTTTATTGATCACGTAAACGCGGCCCTTGCGGCGCACAACACGGCAGTCACGGTGCCGGTTCTTGAGCGAGCGGAGCGAATTGCGAACTTTCATGTCCATCTCCAATTGTTCATGGCGCGAACCAGCGCCGGGTTACGGGCAGCCCCGTAAACGGGACCAGTGAATTCAGGTGGTGGGCGATACTGGGATCGAACCAGTGACCCCTTCGATGTCAACGAAGTGCTCTACCGCTGAGCTAATCACCCACTTCATGACGCGAAATCCCGATACCCCAAACAAAATGGGGCGCGAGAACCCGCGCCGTTGGGCTGCTATAAAAGGAGTCGTCAAAGGGATCAAGGGCTTTTGGCAAATGAAAAAAGTGGGTTAAGGTATGTGGCAAGAGGGGTCTCAATGCCAAAGTCTGCCTATGACGTCCTGCACCCTGACCGGGATCGGTCATGTGTAGTGTTTGCCTCGCCCCATTCAGGGCGTGATTATCCGTGGTCGTTCTTGCGTACAACGGTGCTGGACGAACATGTGATTCGATCCTCAGAGGACGCCTTTGTCGACCAACTATTTGAAAGTGCGCCGAAATTTGGCGCGGCTTTCATCAAGGCCGGGGCGCCTCGCGCTTACGTGGACCTCAACCGGTCCAATGATGAACTGGACCCAGCGCTGATCGAAGGCGTCCGGCGGCAGGGGCATAATCCGCGGATTGTCTCGGGGCTTGGAGTGATTCCGCGTGTGGTTGCCAACGGACGGGCGATTTATCGCGGCAAGATGAGTCATGAAGAGGCGATGCACCGCATCACCCGATATTGGCAGCCCTATCACGACATGGTTCAGCAATTGTTGGACAATGCGCACAAACGGCATGGCCAAGCGGTGTTGATTGATTGTCATTCCATGCCGCATGAAGCGATGGATGGGGTGGCGCGCAGCGGCATGCAAAGGCCGAATGTTGTTCTGGGTGACCGTTTTGGCGCGGCAGCCAGCGACGATGTTGTGGACAGGATCGAGGCGGCCTTTGTCGCTGCCGGTTTTATCGTGACACGCAACACACCGTTTGCGGGAGCCTATATCACGCAGGCCTATGGCCGCCCGTCGCGCGGACAGCACGCCGTGCAGGTGGAGATCGACAGGTCGCTGTACATGAACGAAGCGCTGATCCGGCCGAATGGCGACTTTGAAGCGGTGCGGACAGCCCTGAGCGGGGTCATTGCTGAAATCGCGCAGATTGGTCAGGGCAAGGTGCCTTTGGCTGCGGAATAGAATCATTGTGCTAAATGGTTCACGGTTTGAGTGCGAAGATGCCCGATCCGATCAGCAACAGGCTTCACAGGTTTCCAAGGCGCGCACCCGGCACGTCAAAGCGCAGCACCGATCACTATGGCACGCTACTTGCGGTTGTGCTCGGCGCTTGCCGCTTGATTCGGTTGGCGCGTCACCGCAGGGCGCGCCCTTTGACGATGGCGTTTTTCCCGAACTTGTCGCGAATCCTGTCGGTGGCACGTTCGGCCTTTGATCGTTTGTCTGCCCCCGGATCCAGCAAATCACCCGCCGGATCCGCCCCGTCGGCAGGACTGAGGTCTGAGATGCCGCAGCCGATCAGGCGGTAAGGGCCGGGGTCATCCAGTTGATCGAACAAGGCCCGCGCTGTGCGGTAGATGCGATCCGCCAGTTGGGTGGGATCATGCAGAGAGGTCCGCCGCGTCAGGGTCTTGAAGTCGGCGCGTTTGAGTTTCAGTGTAACGATCCGGCCCGCGTGGCCCTTGGCTTTGGCGCGATCCGCAACCTGTTCGGACAAGCGCCAGATGTGCCCGTCCAGTATGTCGCGATCGCGGGTGTCTTCGTTAAAAGTGGTTTCCTTGGAGATGGATTTCACCGGTTCATGTGCGGAGATACGACGCCTGTCCTGCCCCCGGGCCAGATGCCACAGGCGCTCTCCCGTCCCGCCAAAACGCGCGACCAGATCGGTCTTTTCCCAGCGCAGCAAATCGGAGAAAGTGCGAATGCCCGCCTTGTCGAGCGCGCCCTGCGTTACCGCACCGACCCCCCAGATCAACCGCACCGGTTTGTCGCGCAGAAAATCCATCGTTTCGTGCACCCCGATCACGGAAAACCCGTGAGGCTTGTCCAGATCAGAGGCAACTTTGGCGAGAAACTTGTTATGGCTCAGACCAATAGAGCCTGTCAGGCCCAGTTCATCTTTCATCCGGCGTACCAGTCGTGCCAGCATAAAGGCGGGTGGGGCGCCGTGTAAGCGGGCCGTGCCGGACATGTCCAGAAATGCCTCATCCAGTGACAAAGGCTCGATCGCAGGGGTCAATTCTTCCATCAGGGCGCGGATGGCACGGGAGGCTTCGACGTAGGCTTCCATCCTTGGTTTGATGATCACTGCATCGGGGCAGAGTTTGAGCGCCTGAAACATCGGCATAGCAGAACGGACACCGCGGATGCGGGCGACATAGCACGCGGTTGAAACCACGCCGCGCCGCCCGCCGCCAATGATGACAGGTTTGCCGTCAAGGTCGGGATTGTCGCGCTTTTCCACCGAGGCATAAAAAGCGTCGCAGTCCATATGCGCGATCGACAGGCTGTGTAGTTCCGGGTGTGACAGCACACGCGGGCTGCCACAGTTTGTGCAGCGGCGTTGGGCAGGTATGTCGGAAAGGCAGTCGCGGCAAAGGGCAGGCATGGTCAGAACCAGAA
>JBARUV010000203.1:0-9783 GCA_049645905.1 Sulfitobacter sp. | reverse complement strand
GGGTGCCGAGATTTCGACGCGGCCGTTCCAGCTGGTCACCGGCCGGGTCTGGCGCGGCACTGCCTTTGGCGGCGCCAAGGGCCGCACCGATGTGCCCAAGATCGTGGACTGGTACATGGACGGCAAGATCGAGATCGACCCGATGATCACCCACAAACTCAAGCTGGAAGAGATCAACCACGGGTTCGAGTTGATGCACGAAGGCAAATCAATCCGCGCCGTGGTGGAGTTCTGAGACCCAGACTCTCGCCTCCGCCACAGACCATCGCCACCGGGGCGGTGGTCGCCATCGTCGGTTTTTTCAGTTCCTTCCCGATTGTCCTTCAGGGCATTTCCGCGATGGGCGCAAATGCGGCGCAGGCCACATCGGCTTTGATGGTCGCGGCCCTTTCGATGGGGCTGACGGGTGTCGTGCTGGCGGTGTGGTTTCGCAGTCCCATAACCGTTGCGTGGTCTACGCCAGGGGCAGCGTTGCTGGCTATTTCCGCAGCCCCGCAAGGGGGCTATTCCGATGCTTTGGGTGCGTTCGTGATCGCGGGCGCACTTTGCGTGGTGGCCGGTCTCTGGCGGCCCATCGGGCGGCTTGCAGCGGCGATACCGACCTCTCTTGCGCAGGCGATGTTGGCGGGTGTTTTACTCCCGATCTGTCTGAACCCTGCGCGCGCGTTGCCAGACTTACCACAATTTGTGATCCCGATTTTTCTTGCCTGGCTGATCGCGGGCCGCATCAACCGCCTGGCGGCCGTGCCCGCAGCAGTGTTGGTTACCGCGGTATTGGTGGCGACGCTGGACGGGGTGCCGCAGATTTCAGAAACAGGTCTGTTCAGCGCGCCGGTCTGGACCACGCCAAGTTTCTCGCTGGCATCCGGTATCAGTATCGCCATTCCATTGTTTATCGTGTCGATGGCCACCCAGAATATCCCCGGCATTGCGATCATGCGCAGCCATGGATTTTCCCCGCCGGCAGGGCCCTTGTTCGCAACGGTTGGCATCGCATCTATTCTCACCGCGCCATTCGGTGCTTTCAGTACCTGCCTTGCAGCGATCACCTCGGCGATGTGTGCCAACGAAGATTCCCATCCTGATCCTGCGTTACGCTATTGGTCGGCTGTGGTCGCGGGGACGGGTTATTGTGTTTTGGGCCTGTTTGCTGGGTTGGTGACAGCGTTTGCCGCCCTCGCGCCGCCAATGGTGGTCGCGTCATTGGCGGGACTGGCATTGATGAGTGTGCTTGCGGGATCAGCACAGGCTGCACTGGCTGATCCCAAAGATCGCGAGGCTGCCATCGTCACACTGCTGATCACCGCATCAGGCATCACATTTTACGATCTGGGGGCACCGGTCTGGGGGCTGCTGATTGGCGGCATGGTCTATCTTATCCAACGTTGGGCACGCGGTTCTTAGGCCTCAAACGCCAGTGCGGCTTCAAGCATCTGGCGCACCTGTGCTTCGTAGGTATCGCTACCAACGGGCGCAATACCGTCCAGATGCAGGGATTTTTCAGCGACGCTCAGCCCCAGACAGGCAGCCATGAACAATGCCGCGCGCGCGGGGCTTCCCAGCATTTGGGTCAGGGGTGTCTGGAGTTGTTCCGCCTGTGCTGCGCGTACCAGATCCCCGACTTCTTCGTCGTCGGCATTCATGACGATCATCCGCATGGAAGACGGATCGGCCCCGCCGCGCGGCGCACTGACAAAGATTTGCACCACGGCAAAAACCAGATCATCCGGCGTCATATCGTGGAGGGTTTCTTCAGCAAAAGCGTCCTGTAGGGTCGCTTCGAAAAGCCCTTTCTTGCTGCCGAAATAGCGTGAAACCAGCGCCACATCGACCCCCGCTGCCTGGGCGACTTCGCGCAGGGAAACCGCGCCGTAACCGCGCGCCCACATCAGGCGGCGGGCGTGGGTCAGCAGTCTTTCTCGGGTTGCATCGGCCTTTTTCATTGTTCTTTCCTATAGACGCATCTCACTTTGTCAATGAGTGTTGACAAAATCGGTGCCGGGTCTATTTATAGTCAACGCTTGTTGAATTCGGCCTCGCGCGGGCCCCACGAAGGAATCCGGGTATGAAACTCACCGTCAATGGAACCGACCACGAATTTGATGTCGAAGACGACATTCCGCTGCTTTGGGTACTACGCGATGAGCTGGGGATCACCGGCCCGAAGTACGGCTGCGGGATAGCCGCTTGCGGCGCTTGTACAGTACATATGGACGGTGTCGCGGTGCGCTCCTGTCAGGTTGCCGCTGCGGATGTCGACGGCGAAATCACTACAATCGAAGGGCTGGGAACGCCTGCTGCCCTGCATGCGGTTCAGGCCGCTTGGGTGGAGCATCAGGTGGCACAGTGCGGTTATTGTCAGTCGGGACAGATCATGCAGGCAGCGTCCTTTCTCGATCTGAACCCAGAACCGACAGACGCCCAGATTGACGCCGCAATGAGCGGCAATCTATGCCGATGCGGGACCTATGTGCGCATCCGCGCCGCTGTCAAAACAGCTGCCAGCACGATGAAGGAGGCGTAAGATGGGACGTGTTCGTACAATTGCCCGCCGCACGTTCCTGATCGGATCCGCTGCCGTTGCCGGTGGCGTCGTGTTCGGCACCTATATGGTGCGCAAACCCCACGAAAACCCGTTGCAGGGGATGGTGGGCGCAGGCGAGGCAACCTTTAATCCATGGGTCATGATCAGCGGTGATACGATTACGCTGATCACACCTCATACTGACACCCGACAGGGCGTGGAAACCATGCAGGCCGCCCTGATCGCAGAGGAGCTGGATGTCGATCTGGATCAGGTCACGACGTCGCCCGGCATACCTGCGGCCGCCTATTACAACCGCGCATTGGCCGACGAGGCTGTGCCTTTCGCCTCGACCGACGACGGTTATGCCGCCACCACGATGCGCGGCATCATGGGGGCTGCGGTCAAATTGCTTGGCGCGCAACTGACCGGCGGCTCATCTTCGGTGCCCGACAGCTTTGAAAAGCTGCGCGAGGCAGGGGCGGTCGCGCGTGAAACAATCAAAGCTGCCGCAGCGCAAAAGACCGGCGTGTCAGTCGCCGATCTGAGGACCGGAAAGGGCGCCGTGATCCTGCCCGACGGCACCAGTATTCCGTATACGGAACTGGCAGAGATCGCTGCGGGCATTGATCCTGTGACCGATGTTATGTTGCGCGATGCATCCGAATGGCGCGTATTGGGTAAACCTGCGGGACGCACTGATATGGTTGCCAAATCCACTGGCACTGCAACCTATGGCATTGATCTGAGGATGGACGGAATGGTCCATGCCGCGCTCAAATGTAATCCGCGCAAGGGTGCGGCGTTGAACGGCTATGATGCGAGTGCTGCCCGCGACATGCGTGGCGTGCAACAGATCGTTGACGTAACAAACGGTGTGGCGGTGATTGCCGACAATACATGGCGGGCGTTTCAGGCGCTTGAAGAGATCGATTTCGATTGGGGTGCGGCACCTTATCCGGCGGAACAGGCGGATCATTGGAAGGCCGTCGCGGACAGTTTTACCGACGCCGCACTCGATAAGGAATGGCGCAACGACGGCGACGTTGAAGGCGCGCTGGATGCCGGCGACAGTGTCGCGGCAGAATACCGCGCGCCCTATGTCGCGCACCAGCCGCTGGAGCCGCTGTCGGTTGTGGTGCAACTGGGAACAGACCGTTGCGACGTCTGGGCGTGCCATCAGGTGCCGCGATTTGTGCAGGACCGCGTCGCGGCCATTGTCGGGTTGGACAGTGAGGAAATCCATTTTCACGCCCAGTTTGGCGGTGGTAGTTTCGGTCACCGGCTTGAGTTCGACTTTATCGACCGCGCGGCCGAGATTGCAAAGGAGCTGCCCGGTGTTCCTGTGAAACTGACCTACCGGCGCGAGGAAGACTTTGCGCAGGATTATCCGCGTCAGATCGGGATGAGCAGGGGCCAGGGCGTCGTGAAAGACGGTAGGGTCGAAGCACTGGATCTGCAGATTGCGACTGTGTCCTCATCGCGGTCGCAAGCGGGCCGTCTGGGCGCCCCGGTGCCCGGACCGGACACCCAGATCGCGGCAGGTGTCTGGAGCATGCCCTTTGCCATCCCTCACACCCGGGTGCGCGCCTATGCGGTGCCGGAGCTGGCCCCGACCAGCTCATGGCGTTCGGTCGGTGCCTCGACCGCCGGGTTCTTTGGCGAGAGCTTCTTTGATGAATTGATTGTCGCCGCAGGGGCGGATGCGATGGAAGAACGCCTGCGGCTGGTGAACAACGATGTCGCCCGCAAAGTGCTTGAAGCGGTCGCGGAAATGTCGAATTGGGGCAGTCCGCTTGGCACCGGGCGTGGGCGGGGTCTGGCAATGGTAAACTCGTTTGGTGTGCCCTGCGCTGAGGTGATCGAGGTCACTGATACGGACGCGGGTATCCGGATCGACAAAGTTTTCGTCGCTGCGGACGTTGGCACCGTTCTGGACCCTGTGAACTTCGAAAATCAGGTGCAGGGTGGTGTCGTCTGGGCATTGGGCCACGCGATGAACGCCGAGATTACCATTTCGGACGGGATGGTGGAGCAGGACAATTTTCACGTCCACGAAGGGATGCGGCTGCATCAATGCCCTGAAATCACGGTGCGCGGTCTTGAGAACGCGGACAAAATACGCGGGATCGGTGAACCTTCGGTGCCGCCTGCTGCCGCGGCCTTGGCAAACGCGATTTTTGCCGCAACGGGGCAACGGATACGCGAGATGCCGTTTGATAAACATGTGACGTTTGTCTGATGTCAAAAGCTGTTCTGGCGTTCGCTCTTGTCGCTGCTGTGCCACTCTTTGCAGCAGACGAGGCAGTTGACGGCGGAGCGGTTGACATAGCCCCCCCTGCTGCAGGGACCGTTAGCGTGGAGCAGGGGTTGGCGGCATGGGACCGGATTTACCGCGTAGCGTCGCATCCACGGTGTTCAAACTGTCATGTCGGTGAAAGCGAACAGCCGATGTGGTCGGGGCCCAGTTACGGCACTGCGCGGCCGCACGGCATGAACATCCGCGCGGGAGAAAGCCGTATCGGGGCCGAAACCATTCCGTGCCGATCCTGTCATGTTACAAACGGCACCGGCGGAAACGACGTCCCCCATGGCGCCCCACAAGTTGCTTCCGCATGGCAATTGCCGCCGGTTGAAGCGGATTGGTTCGGCAAATCAAGCGACGAGATTTGCGCCCAGTTGCGCGACCCCGAGCGCAATGACGGGCGCACCTTTCTCGAGATTGCCGGTCATCTGGGCCATGACGTGATCCTGCATTGGGCGTGGACTCCGGGCGGTGGGCGCGAACCTGCACCCTTTTCGCTGCAGGAACATACCAATGACGTGCTGGAATGGGGTGTGGCGGGGATGCCATGCCATTTCGATTGAGGCAGTCGTTGCTTGAATTCCGCATTGCATTTCAGGTTGAAATGAGAATTTGGCGGAGCGTTCTGTTGCCAGGTCGCACAAAATTAGCCTCTGCACTTGTCCAAGGTAACATTGGACCCGGCTTTTTGGTGCCGCGAAATACCTTGACGAAAGAGCGTTGGCCTTGTCGGGTGCTGAGATGGATATATTGAACGTGACCCGCCCCGTCGCCTTGTCAGGGCTTGATGACATGCCCCTGCCATCGGTGGATGCGGCCCGCCCGCAGGAAATGCTTCTTCGCTGCCCCGCCGCCGCCGTGACACCGCTGGTGATTTCCGAAGCAATAGCGACCCAGGCAGCGGTGGCCGAAGTCTGGATCAAGGATGAACGCGGGCGCATGGGGCTGGGCAGTTTCAAGGCACTGGGCGCGGCCTATGTCGTGGCCAATGATGCAGCCGAAGGGCGGCTGGCAGGACGCACCTATGTGACAGCAAGTGCGGGCAATCATGGCATGTCAGTGGCGGCAGGGGCTGCGGCATTCTCGGCGCGGTCAGTGGTCTATATCGCTGAGACGGTGCCGGAGGGGTTTGCCACGCGGCTGGCCGAGCAAGGTGCCGAAGTGGTGCGCGAAGGAGCAACCTATGAAGCCTCGATGGCAGCGGCAGCAGCGGCGGCAGAGGCGAACGGCTGGGCGTTGCTGTCCGACAGTTCATGGCCCGGTTATACCGAACGACCGCAGCGGCTGATGGAAGGATATCTTGTCCTGATGGCAGAAGCGATTGCAGACATGGCGGAGGCCCCCAGCCATATCTTTCTTCAGGCCGGTGTCGGTGGGCTGGCGGCGTCCTGTGCGGCACTTGCCCGTGTGGCATGGGGCGCCGAACCCTGCATTGTGGTCGTGGAGCCACAGGCGGCACCTGCGCTACATGCCTCGATTGTGGCAGGGCAGGGAGTTGATACCCAAGGACCGGTCAGCGTTATGGGGCGGTTGGATTGCAAAACGCCGTCGCTGATTGCGCTCAAGGGATTGGCGCGCGACGCGGATGCCTATGCCCTGATTTCTGAAGAGGAGGCGGAGGCCGGGGCTGGCACAGCAATGGTGGCGGGCCTACCCTCCACACCATCGGGTGCCGCGGGGATTGCAGCCTTACTGGCACTGTCGGACGATCAGCGTGCAGCACTGGCGCTGGACGCGCAATCGCGTGTCCTGTGTATCTTGAGTGAGGGTCCGGACCGATAGCAGAGTGGTCGACATTCTTGAACAAATGCCGCGATGGCGGCGTCAGCTTGTTAACAGGTCAGCATAAGTTTCGCGCAGCACGTTCTTTTGCACCTTGCCCATGGTATTGCGCGGCAGCGCATCTACAACCACCAGCCTGCGCGGGCATTTGAACCGCGCCATCCGGGTTTGCAGTGTGGCGTTAATCGCGTCCAGATCAGGAACCGCTCCGCCTGTAGCAACCATGATCCCGACAGGACATTCCCCCAGATCAGCATGCGGTACACCGATCACCGCACTTTCAAGCACGCCGGGCTGGTCATCCAGAACGGTTTCGACTTCCTTGGGATAGATGTTGTAGCCACCTGAAATGATCAGATCCTTGCCGCGTCCGACAATCTGGACATATCCGTGTTCGTCGATCAGCCCCAAATCACCGGTGATGAAAAAACCGTCGTCGCGCAACTCGGCTGCGGTTTTTTCCGGCATCTGCCAATAGCCCTGAAACACGTTATCGCCACGCACTTCGATCACGCCGATCTCTCCATCCTGGAGGGTCGCGCCTGTTTCGGGATCGGTCACTTTCAGCTCGACACCTGGCAACGGCATGCCAACCGTTCCGGCGCGGCGCGCGCCCTCCAACGGGTTGGACGTGTTCATGTTGGTTTCTGTCATCCCGTAGCGTTCCAGAATGCGGTGGCCCGTACGTTCTTCGAACGCGCGGTGGGTTTCGGCCAGCAGCGGGGCAGACCCAGAGATGAACAGGCGCATGTCCTTGGTCAATTCTTTGGTAAAGGCAGGATCATCGAGCAAACGGGTGTAGAACGTCGGCACGCCCATCAGCGCGGTGGCCTGCGGCATAAAACGGATCAGCTGTGCCACGTCCAGTCTGGGCATCCAGATCATCGCGCCGCCGGTCAGCAACATGATGTTCGTTGCGACAAAAAGCCCGTGCGTGTGGAAAATCGGCAGTGCATGCAGCAAGATGTCATCGCTGGTAAAACCCCAATGGGTTACAAGCGTCTGCGCATTGGAGAGCAGGTTTTTCTGGCTCAGCATCGCACCTTTGGACCGGCCCGTCGTGCCGGAAGTATAAAGGAATGCGGCCAGATCATCCGGCGTGCGGCTTACGGTGGCAAAGCTGTCCGGCTGATCCTTGGCAAGGGTGCGCAGGCTGCCATTTCCGCTGGCGTCCATCGTTTCCATCTGCGCGCCTGCGGCTTTAGCCACGTCCGCCAGACTGTCTGCTTTGGCCGGATCACAGACCAGCAGACGTGCGCCTGAATTATCAACGAAATAATCAACCTCGGCTGGTTTATAGGCGGGGTTAAGCGGCAAAAACACCAACCCTGCCTGAACACAGGCCGCATAAAGTGCAAGTGCGTCGGGCGATTTTTCGATCTGCACCGCAACCCTGTCACCCGGGGCAAGGCCGAGGCTTGAAAATACATTCGCATAACGCGCCGCTACGCCTAAAAACCCTGCATGGCTGATTACGTGCCCGTCTGGCAACAGGAGGAAAGGTGTGTCTTTGCCCTTGTGCTGGCCGAAAAGCGCGTCAAAAAGCGGGTTTGCCATCGGAATATTCCTTTGCGTTTATGGTCCCTGTTTCTGCGCCAAGTCGCGCGCGGGGTAAAGGGCGCTGAACGCCCAGTCCCTTAGCGCGGTTTGGCCACGCAATCCGGCGTGGGGGCTGTTGTCAGGTATCACAGGTGGAATTAGGCCTCAGGATGCGGGTGCATGCCCGGGCTTGCTCAGTACGCCGGAAGCAAGAAAGACACCGGCTGCAACAAGAGTCACGCCAACGACCTTTAGCGGGGTCACCGTCTCGCCCAGAAATGCCACGCCGCCGAGCAACGCAAGGATTGGAGTCAGCGCCCCGAAAGCGGCCGTTTCTGCTGCGCCGAGGATCTGCACCGCATAGCCGAACAAGAACATCGCCAGAATACCAATCACGAAACCTTGGAGCACGATCATAGCGACGATGTCGCCGCGACTGGCGGTGGCAAAGTGTACGTTGCCCGTTGCAAGCAGCAGAGGGCTGAAAAGCAGCGTGCCCCAGAACAGCCCGATGACCAGACCGTGTAAGGGGCTAAGCCCGCTTTGGCGAAAAATGACAGAATAGATTGCCCAAGACACGGACCCCGTCAGAAACAACAAGTGCCCCTTCCACGCGCCATCGACTGTTCCCGCGAGGATTTGCCAGAGGCTGACCACCAGCGCCCCCGTCAGGATCATTGCCAGTCCAAACCGGCGGCGTGGTCCGGGGATTTCGCCGGCCAGAGCATAGGCCGCCAGCGCAGTCCAGAACGGCAACATCCCCGGTGCGAGCGCGCCACCGTCCGAGGCGGGCGCATAGGCCAGCCCCATGGACACCACAAAGGGAAAGACGGCGCTGGCGCCGACCATCAACATTGCCGCGCGTGGCCAGGACTGCCCGCGCGGCACGACACCCAACCGCAACATGACCGGAGCCATCACGACGGCGGCAGGAACGAGGCGCAGGATCAGCAGCTCTTCGACGGTGAAACTGCCCTGCACCGCAAAACGCGTGACCAGCATGAACGCGGCCCAGATCGTCACGGTGGCCAGCGCTGCCACCAGTCCAAGTGCGCGCGTTTGAGGGAGGTTCATCGATCCAGCCTTTCGTGGGGTGATCACCGGTCAGACTAAACGTCATCAGTGTGGGGTGCACCAGCCGAAAGTGTATGCCGAGGAATTCGAAGCTTGTCCCAGATTAGCAAATGAGCATCGAGGCGCGGCATGCTGCCACCGCCACATGCTTTTTGAGTTGGATTTTGAGGCTGGGAAAGACCTGTACTTTCTTTCGCATAGCATCGAATGGTTGCGTTGGACGATCCGAAGAACAAGATTGCAGGATAAATACCCAAGGAGTTTGCAATATGATGATCTATGGCTTGAATACCTGTGCGATTTGCCAGAAAGCCCGCAAAGCGTTGGAAGCCGACGGTAGCGTCGTCAGTTTTCGGGATATCCGGGCAGCACCTCTGAGTGAGGAAGAATTGGCTGAGCTAATTGCAGAGTTCGGAGATCTATTGGTCGACCGGAAATCGAGCGACTACCGGGCGCTCAGCGACTGGCTGAAAGCATCAGATTCAGAAGCTCAGATTTCGGCCAAGCCCAAGGTGATGGCCCGCCCGGTGATACGCCATGAGAACAAGCTATACCTTGG
>JBARUV010000202.1:0-13852 GCA_049645905.1 Sulfitobacter sp. | reverse complement strand
TGGATTGCATCACTAGATAAATTTCTGATGCAGATCAGGAGGATGTGATGAGACGACCCTACCGCAAAATGAACCTGGATGAACGTAGAATCTTGGCGACGATGCTTCAGGCGAAAGCGACGAAGATAAAGATCGCTGAGGTGCTTGGCCGTGACCGCTCTACGATCCACCGTGAGATCAAGCGCAACTGGTGGCACGATGAAGACGTTCCACAGGCTGATGGCTATTGGCATGTGCGCTTGGATCGCTTCGCACCAATCCCACCACGCTACGGACGCGCTTTGCGCCAACCCTGTCCTATCCACCTAAACACCGGTGTCGCCTGAAGCACGGAAACGAACGCAATCAACAGCAGCACTGCGGATATTTTGCTTTCGAAGAAGATTGTCCAATTTCCACCCCCGATCAACAGGGACTGCTGAAGGCTGGTGTCCAGAACCGGCCCGAGGATCAGGCCAATCACAAGAGGAGGGGTCGGAACCTTGCAGGTGTCGAGCAAAAAGCCGAGCATGCCGAAAGCCAGCATCAACCAGATGTCAAAAACGGAGTTATTGATAGCAAACGCGCCGATGATTGAGAGCACAATTATAACGGGGCCGACCACGCGGTTCGGGATTTTTGTCACAGCGATGCAGGTGCGGGTGAAGCCGAGGCCGACGCCGAAAAGCGCGACATTTGCGAAAAATACCGCCCACAAAAGCGTATACGTCACGTCGCCGTGGTCTGTCATGAGGCTGGGACCGGGCAGGATGCCATGCACCATCAATCCGCCGAGAAGGACGGCCGTCGCAGAAGACCCGGGAATGCCGAGCGCGATGGTCGGAATGAGCGCGCCGCCAACGACCGCATTGTTGGCCGCTTCTGGGGCGACGATCCCCGGTACGTGACCCGTGCCAAATTTTTCCTTTTCGCGTGAAAACCGCTTGGCTTCGTTGTAGGCGAACCACGACGCTGTGTCGCCGCCCGTTCCCGGAATGAGCCCGATAACAATGCCAATGGCACCTGACCGCAGGCTGTTTGGCAACATGTCGATAAACTCGCGCCCTGTCGGCAGCATCCTGTCCTTGATCTTTGAAATGGTTCTAAGCGTCGCGCCCGGCGTGTCCTCTTCTGTTATCTTGGCATTGTCGCCGTCTACGATGAGCCGGATCGCCTGCGGGACGGAGAACAAACCGATGAGGGCCACCGTGAAAGGTATGCCACCGAAAAGGTTGAGATTGCCAAATGCAAAGCGCGGCGTGCCCGTGGTCGGATCCATTCCGACAGTTCCCAATAGCAGGCCAAGTGCTCCGGCCAGAAGCCCGAGCACGGCCGACCCCGTCGAGAGCGACCCGATAATGGTCATCCCCAAAACAGCAATTGCGAAGATCTGAACCGGCCCGAAGTTAAGCACCAATGCGCCAAGGAGTGGCGCAACGGTCAGCAGGACGATGGAAGAAAGCACACCCCCGATCAGCGAAGCGGTGAGCGAGAACCCGAGCGCTTTGCCCGCTTTACCCTGCTGTGCCAGTGGAAATCCATCAATCACAGTTGCAGCGGCCGCGGGTGTGCCAGGCGTTCGCAGCAAGATCGCCGCGATGGACCCGCCATACATCGCGCCAAGATAAAGCGCGGCCAGCATCGCCAAACCCGTTTCAGGACGAAATGAGAAGGTGAGAGGCAACAGCAAGGCAATCGCCATCGTCGCAGATAGTCCGGGCATCGCGCCGATAAACATGCCGATCAGCGTACCGAGCAATATTGCTCCGAGGTTGATCGGTTCGAGGACGTTTAAAAATCCGATTAGGAGAAAGCTATCTTCCATTATCGTTTCCTTCAGGCGGCTGTGCCCGCAAATGAGGTGGGCGGGGTCCGAAAACGGGGCGGGCCAATGTTCAGGCGCCCGGTAAAAGCGGTATTGGCAAGCGGAGGAAGTTGACGAAAATCACCCAGATGGCAAACGTCACTCCGACTGATGTCAGCAAAATGATCCAAACCTTGGTCGCCCTAAAAATCAAAAGACTTGCCAGAAGAAACGCAGGAGTCGCGATCAGGTATCCGATTGTCGTGATGGCCCAGGCATATGATGCCATGAGGGCAATAAAAATCGCGCCATTCAGGACGCGGTCCCGTTCTGGGACGGTGACAGCGTAACGGTCTGGGCCCTCCGTTGGCGTACGCCAGGCAAGAAGCTGTTGTGCAATCGCCAACACCGAAAGGCCGATCATGACATAGGATATGAGCGTTGGGAGTCTTGCGGCCACCCGAGGGTAACCCGCCGCCTCAACTTGGAAGAATACGGCGATAGCGATAGCGGTCAGTGCAACGAGGATGCGCGACATCAGGAGCTGTTCCTTGTTTCGATACGTCAAATTGAACCCTATGGAACAGGCCGCCCACAACAAAAAGTTAGCGTGGGCGGCCCTTCAGATTTGACGGTTCTACTTTTGAACGTCGCCTTTGACCTCTTCCCAGATCGCCCCGAATTCGACCAGCTGGTCTTTGAGGAACTGGGTGTAATCATCGCCACCGATGAAATCGATATTCATCGCCTGCGACGCAGCGGCCGCCTGGAACTCAGGGTTTGCGACGACCCGCTCAAGACCGGCAACAAGTTGCGCTCTGATTTCCGGATCCATACCGGCGGGCGCACTGTAGCCCCGTGAAGACCCGGACACGACATCGAAACCCAGTTCGCGCGCAGTTGGCACGTCAGGCAATTCCGCCAAACGCTCTTCGGCAAAGACGACCAAGGCCCGCAGGTTGCCTGCATCGATTTGCGGGAATGTGATGCCGACGTTGTTGAAACTCACATCAACGCTGCCCCCCATGGCCGCGGTCATCGACGGTCCATCACCCTGAAACGGTACCTTCTGGAATTGCACTTCGGCGGCGCGTTCGAACATGACGGACGTAAAGAAGTCATCCCCGCCAACGCCCGAATTGCCAACCGTCACCGTTTGCGGATTTTCCCGAGCTTCATTCAACAAATCTTCGAACGTTTGGATCGGGCTGTCTGCGGCAACGACTGCGATGCCGGGATCGGTCACGATATTCGCGATTGGTGTCAGCTCGTCGATCGTGTAGGTGATCGCAGGGTTCATAAGGTAGTTTGTCATAAGCATCGGTGTATTGGTGATGCTGATAACCGACCCATCATTGGATTCCTGTTTTGCCAACCGCGTCCATGCAATAGCACCCGCTGCACCCGGCAAATACTGGTTAACAAAGCTGACGCCGAGGTCTTTGGCCAGATAAGGCTGCACCAATTGTGCAAGCGCATCTGACCCACCGCCGGCATTGAAACCCTGAAGCACAGTGATCTCGCTGCTGGCTGTATACTGTGTGTCCTGCGCTGAAACGCCTGACGCTGCAACGACCGCCAGAGCTGAGATAATGGCAAATTTTGCTGTAATTTTCATGTATAGTTCCTCCCTTTTTCTCCTTCGAGTGAATCTAGGTAGCGGGAAAAACAATGTCAAACATATTATTGACAATCTTGTTGTAAATCCGTTTTATCCCGATTGCAGATTTGGAGAATTAAAATGAGCGGCAGTGGAAACGAGACGAAAACCGGCGCGCCCAGTGGTATGCGCAAGGGATTAACCAACTACGGTGACGCGGGTTTTTCGCTGTTTCTTCGCAAGGCGTTTATCAAAGGTATGGGCTATACCGACGAGGCGTTGGACCGCCCTATTGTCGGAATCATTGATACCGGTAGTGGCTTTAATGCATGTCACGGGAATATGGCGGACCTGGTAGAAGCGACAAAACGCGGCATCATGCTGTCCGGAGCGCTTCCGGTCGCATTCCCGACAATCTCGGTTCATGAATCCTTTTCCAATCCGACAAGCATGTTCCTGCGCAACCTCATGTCCATGGACACAGAAGAAATGATCCGCGCCCAGCCAATGGATGCCGTGGTCATGATTGGCGGGTGCGACAAGACTGTTCCGGCACAGCTCATGGGCGCGGCCTCAGCGGGTCTGCCTGCGATCCAGCTTGTGACCGGCCCCATGCTTACCGGGAGCCACCGTGGAGAGAAGGTCGGCGCCTGTACCGATTGCCGCCGGTTCTGGGCAAGCTATCGCGCCGGTGAGGTGGACGAGCAGGAAATCTCTGATGTGAATGACCAACTGGTGCCGGGCACCGGAACATGCGGTGTGATGGGCACCGCCTCAACGATGGCCATGGTCACCGAGGCATTGGGCATGATGCTTCCGAATGGCAGCACTGCCCCCGCGGTGTCCGCCGACCGACGCCGCATCGCCGAGGAGACGGGCCGGATTGCTGTGCAGATGGCGGGTTCGGGCCTGACACCGGACAAAATCATGACGAAGGCCGCATTCCGAAACGCGCTATCTGTCTTGCTTGCTATCGGTGGTTCGACCAACGGCCTGATCCACCTCACTGCCGTCGCGGGACGTCTGAGCATCCGGATTGATCTCGAAGAATTTGACGCGATCGGGCGCGACGTTCCGGTTCTGGTCGACCTCAAGCCTTCCGGCCAGCACTACATGCAGGATCTCCACGCTGCGGGAGGTCTCATCACGGTGTTGCGTGAGCTGAAACCCTATCTTGATTTGGACTGTCTTACCGTAACGGGTCGCACTTTGGGCGAGGAAATCGACGGTGCACCAGCAGGGTTCAAGCAAAACATCGTAACGCCGCGCAGTGCTCCGATTTACCCCCAAGGCGGCATGGCCTTTCTGACCGGCAACCTTGCGCCGGGTGGGGCTATCATCAAGCAATCGGCAGCGTCGCCTGATTTGATGAAGCACCGCGGTCGTGCTGTGGTTTTCAAGTCCGTCGAAGATATGGCAGCGCGTGTCGATTTGCCCGATCTTGACGTCACCAAAGATGATGTTCTGGTTCTGCAAAATACGGGTCCTAAAGGCGCACCAGGCATGCCCGAGGCAGGGTATATGCCAATCCCCCGCAAACTCGCAGCTCAGGGAGTAAAAGATATGGTGCGCATATCCGACGCCCGCATGAGCGGCACAGCCAGTGGCACAATCGTCCTTCACATTACCCCCGAGAGTGCGGTCGGGGGCGTCCATGGTCTGATCCGCGACGGGGACGAAATCGAACTGGATGTGGACGCGCGCAAGATCACCTTGCATGTGTCCGACGAGGAGCTTGAAATACGGCGCCGTGACTTCGTCGCACCCGTCCATTCCGGTTCTGACAGAGGGTACAAAAAGCTGTTCCTCGACAGTGTTTTGCAGGCAGACGCGGGATGCGATTTCGACTTTCTTCAGCCCGCAAGCCTGCGCGGGACAACCGCCAATGTCGGTCCGAAATGACGCGAGTCGATGCAGAACCCCTCCGGGTCCATGTCACAAAACTCTTGGCGGCGGCGGGGCTGGACAGGGGGTACGCTGAAACAGTAGCGGACGTTCTGGTCGAAGGCGATTTAATGGGGCACGAAACCCATGGCGTTGCGCTCGTTCCAAGCTACCTCGCCGAAATCGCGGCCGGTCGGACAACCCTGTCCGGCCAACCGGATCGGCAAATCGGCGGGGCAAGCGCACAAAGTTGGGACGGACGTTGGTTGCCGGGGCCGGTCCTGGTGCGCGATGCCCTAAAGGTTGCGTCAGAGTTGGCGCAGGGAACCGGCATTGGCAGCATCGCGATTTCTCGCAGCCAACACATCGCCTGCCTTGCCGCCTATTTGCTGCCGGTGACCGAAGCCGGATACGCTGCGATCATCACGTCGTCTTCGCCCACAACACAATCGGTGGCACCTTTCGGCGCCATTGAGGGCACCTATTCGCCAAACCCGATCGCAGCAGGGTGGCCCACATCCGGCGATCCCGTGATCTTCGACATTTCAACCTCTATCACCACGAACGGATTGGTCAGCGCGAAAAAAGCACAGGCCGCCCGCATGCCCGGCCAGTGGCTTTCTGATGCTCAAGGCCGCTCAACCGACGATCCATCCGTGATCGGCCAAGGCGGTGCCCTTCTGCCGATGGGCGGTACAGATCACGGTCACAAGGGGTTTGCCTTGGGTCTTCTGGTCGAAATGCTGACAAGCGGGCTGGCCGGACATGGCCGCGCCGACACACCGGATCGCTGGGGCGCTGTCGTCAATGTGCTGGTATTTGATCCGTCCAAATTTGGCGGGGCGGATGCGTTCCGCCGCCAGACTGAAAGCTTCCGCGCCAGATGCAGCACCGCAACGGTTGCTGAGGGTGCCGCGGCTGTCCGCATCCCCGGGCAGAACGCGCTTCGGCTTCGTAAAGAGCAAATGCGGTCAGGGGTGTCTTTGGCCCCTGCCCTCATATCGAAGCTGCAGGCGCTCAATCCGGACATTCCATTTCCCTCCGTACGCGGTCCAAACGAAGCGGCCAATCTTGAGTCACCAAATAGGTAAGGTTAACAACATGACTGAACAACTGAGTCACCACGGCGTCCTGTCTCCTGTCGTCACCCCATTTGACGAGGATTTGCGCCCCGATATTGCGCAGCTTGCAGCACAGTGCCGCTGGCTTTTGTCCAATGATGTCGGGCTGGCATTGTTCGGCACAAATTCAGAAGCGACTTCTTTGGGGCTGGACGAGCGGTGCGAAATTCTCGACGGCTTGGTGCAAGCAGGCATCCCCGTTTCGCGGATGATGCCCGGCACCGGCACCTGCTCCATTGCCGATACTGTCAAACTAACAAACCGCGCGGTCAAGCATGGCTGTCCCGGTGTTTTGATGCTGCCACCGTTCTATTACAAAGGTATGAGCGACGATGGCCTGTTTGCGTATTTTTCTGAAGTTATCGAGCGCGTTGGCGATGCGAACCTAAGGATCTATCTCTACCATATTCCGCCTGTGTCGCAGGTCCCGCTGTCCATGGCTTTGATTGAGAAGTTGCTCAAGGCATATCCGAAGATAATCGCCGGCGTTAAGGATTCCGGTGGTCAATGGGACAATACCCAAGCAATGATCACCGCCTTCGGGAAGGACGGTTTCGACGTCTTCGCAGGGTCGGAGACATTCCTGCTGCAAACGATGCAAGCCGGTGGCAAGGGCTGCATCTCGGCGACGGCAAACGTGAATCCGGCGGCGATTTCCCATCTGTACAAAACATGGACCGCAGCGGATGCAGACGCGCAGCAAGCGGCTTTGACCGCAACCCGCGAAATCTTCCAGTCCTACCCGATGATCCCGGCGCTCAAGGCTGCCGTTGCGCAGCATTCGGGGGTGGAAGGCTGGGCGACGGTCCGTCCGCCCCTGGTGGCGTTGAACGATACCCAGCGTCAAAATCTCGCCGCCGGCCTGCAAGCTGCCGGTTTCCGAATGCCCGGACTGAAGGAGACTGCGGATGCCTGATCCAAGCGTTAAACAGCATCGCGGGCCAGCAATCCGCCTGCATGACGCGGACAATGTGGTTATCGCGCGCGTCCCTATTGATACGGGGACCGACATACCCGGCGAGGGTGTGAGGACGAACACGCCCGTTCCAGCAGGCTACAAGATCGCGACACGCGCGATTGCCTCGGGCGAGGCGATCCGCAAATACAATGTCACCATCGGATTTGCGGGCAAGGACATCCGGCCCGGGTCGATGCTGCACAGTCACAACATAGAGTTTCGCGAATTCGATCGTGCTCCGAACCATGCCACCGACTTTATCCCGACACAGGTATTACCTGTCGAAGAACAGGCAGTCTTTCAGGGCATCGTCCGTGCGGACGGGCGTGTGGCGACGCGCAATTACATCGGAATCTGTAGCTCGGTGAATTGCTCGGCGACTGTCATTCGCAAGATCGCCGAACACTTCACGCCAGAACGGTTGGCCGCCTATCCGAACGTCGACGGTGTGGTGGCGTTTGCGCACGGTCTGGGATGTGGCATGGAGATGTCAGGCGAGCCGATGCAATTGTTGCGACGAACCATCGCGGGCTTTGCCACCCATGCCAATCTGGCTGGTGCGATTATTGTGGGGCTTGGGTGCGAACGAAACCAGATCGCAGGAATGATGCAGCAAGAGGGCCTTTCGACCGGCCCTAAACTCATCAATATGACGATGCAGGAAACCGGCGGCACGAGGGCCACTATCGCCATGGGCGTCGCCGCCGTAGAAGCCCTGTTGCCCGAAGCCAACGTTGTGCAACGAGAACCGGTGCCGGTCAGCCACCTCAAGGTCGGATTGCAATGCGGAGGATCTGACGGATTTTCGTCCATCACTGCAAATCCGGCACTTGGCCACGCGGTGGATATATTGGCGCGCCACGGTGGCACGGCCATTCTGTCAGAAACCCCGGAAATCTACGGCGTCGAGCATACGCTAACCCGTCGAGCGCGCAGCGTAGAGGTAGGGGAGAAGTTGATCGAGCGGATCAGATGGTGGAAAGACGAATATTCACCCGGTCGGGATGTGCAAATCAACGGCGCGGTTAGCCCCGGCAATCAGGTGGGCGGACTTGCCAATATTCTGGAAAAGTCCTTGGGATCGGCCATGAAGGGGGGAACCGGACCGCTGATGGAAGTTTACCGCTATGCAGAAAAGGTATCCCAACCGGGCCTCGTATTCATGGACACACCGGGGTTTGATCCGGTGTCGGCAACCGGCCAGATTGCAGGCGGCGCAAATCTGATTTGCTTCACGACAGGGCGCGGGTCCATGTTCGGGTCCAAGCCCGCTCCGGCCATCAAGATCGCAACCAACACACCGATGTACCAACGATTGACCGAAGATATGGACTTGAATGCGGGAACGATCATCGACGGCGACGCAACGCTTGAGGAAGTCGGGGTGCAAATTTTTGAAAAGATGATCGCCGTCGCCTCGGGTGAGATGACAAAAAGCGAAGAACTGGGCCTTGGTGACAACGAGTTCGTGCCCTGGAGCATCGGAATCATGAGTTGAGGGTCAAGAAGTTGACGGAAGAATTAAACCAATGAGCGCTGTAATCGCAAAAGTTCTCGACAGCGTTGAGTTGCCAAGAATGGTGAGGGTCAGGCAGGTCTTTAAGGATGACGCATTGGCAGACGTCGCCGCATCGGTGCGGGCCGAAATCATGCGGCCCGAAATCGCAGGTACCATCCGCAAAGACATGACTGTCGCAGTGGGGGTCGGAAGCCGTGGTTTGGCTGATCTGCCGATCATCGTAAACAGCGTGATCACTGCGCTGAAGGATCTGGGCGCTTTGCCTTTCATCGTGCCCGCAATGGGCAGTCACGGAGGCTCAAGCGCGCAAGGACAGCTTGCGATGCTCGCGTCACTTGGTGTGACGGAAGAAAGTGCAGACTGCGACATTCGGTCCGACATGGGTACGGTCGAGGTCGGTCGGCTCGCCAACGGTCTGCCCATTGCAATGGACCGGATCGCTATGGAGGCCGACGGCATCGTCATCATCAACCGGATCAAGCCGCACACCAGTTTTAGCGGCACCATTGAAAGTGGTCTGGCCAAAATGATCACCATCGGGTTGGGCAAGCAGACGGGGGCGGACGCGTGCCATTCCCTTGGTTTCGGAAAAATGGCCGAACAGGTCATTGCCATGACCAAAGTGAAGATCGAAAAGACCCCAATTCTCTTTGGCCTTGCGACAGTTGAAAACGCCTATGACCATGTGAGGCTGGTCGAAGCAGTGCTCGCCAAAGACATCCTGCAACGCGAGGCGCAACTTCTGGACGAAGCGCGATCCAGTATGCCACGCATTCTGTTTTCCCCGCTTGATGTGCTGGTCGTAGACAAGATGGGCAAGGACTATTCAGGGCTGGGGGCCGACCCCAACATCACCGGCCGCGGAGCGACGCCATACGTCAAGTTGTCGCAACAAGTGGGTAAGCTGGTCATGCTCGATCTGAGCGCCAAGAGCCAAGGCAATGCCGCAGGGGTCGGGCTGGCTGATATTTGCACCCGACGGCTTGTCGTTAAGATTGATTTCGAAGCGACATATATGAATCATATCACCTCGACCGCGCTTGTTGGCGGCAGGTTGCCGGTGATCATGGAACATGATCGCCACGCCCTACAACTCGCCGTGAAGACCTGCAACGCGCCTCCCGAGGCCGGGCTGCGGCTCGTGCGGCTGACCGACACGCTGCACCTTGAGTACATCTGGATTTCTGAACCGATGCTGGAAGAGGCGCGCACTCACGAGGCTATCGAAATCGTCGGTGAGCCAAAGGCATTTGAATTCGCGCCGGATGGCTCGATGAACGGGCGCACGCTCTGACGGACCGCTTGCGGTGAAGGGACAGTCACGTGATATCCTCGACAAAGGCGCCACACCCACCCCCCCATTTTGTCGGGTTCTGGATGATCACTTTGATCTGTGCAGAACTGCTGGGGCGCGTCAGCGGCAGCGATCTGATCCAAACAGTGTCGTGGATCGCGGCAGGGTGCATCATGTGGGTCGCACGGCGATCACTGGGCCTTAGGGAAGCCTACCTTCTCGCGTTGTGCGGACTCCTCGTGGTTATCTTGATCCTTAGAAAAGATCAGCCTTTGGAAGACATTGCCGTGGCACTTAATCAAGCGACCTTTATGATGGCGTTCATTCTATTGATGGCGCTTCTTCACGAAGCGGCGTCCACATCGCTTTCAATCGAAAATTGTGGGCGATACATGACCAATCAGCCACCCGCGCGCCGATACAACGTGCTCTATCTCGGGACTGGTACGATGGCGGTGCTGTTTAACCTCGGTGTCGTCAGTGTTCTCGTCCCGCTCGTTCAACGGGGTATAGCTTCGGCCACGCCGGACAATCCGCTCAATCCCGTGCGCGAGCGGCGACAGATTGGCGCTATTTTGCGGGGCTTTGCATGGTCTGTCATCTGGTCCCCAACAGCGATCGCCCCCCTGGCTTTGGTTGAACTTATATCGGGCGCAAACCGGACCCTGTGGATCGGGTTGGGATTTACGATCTATATTCTGGTGATGGTTTTGGGCGCCTTAGAGGATCGAATTAGGTTCCGTAGCCTAAAGCCAAACACCGTTCGTCAAATTGAGCCGTTTCCATACCGGGATGCTCTGATGTTTCTGTCAGCCTGCGCCTTTCTGTTCGGGCTCATTCTGTTGGCAATTTGGGTGACGCAGGGGTCTTTCATTCTGGGTCTCATGCTGGCATGCCCCGTCATGTTGATAGGCTGGCTTTTCGTTCAATACGCCGACAGAAACCGCTCCAGAGGATTGTCCGGCGTCCGTCCGGCGGCCTCGCAAACCACCCAACGATTGCGTTCGATTGTGACGGTAAACCTCCCCAAAGCGGCCCCTGTTGCTGTCACTCTGGCCTGTTCGGGTTTTGTGGGAAGAGCGGCTGCCGCGCTGATAAATTCCAACGGGGTGGCGGAGGCCCTGCACCTTTACGATATACCCGAATACCTATTACTTGCGCTGATTCCGGTTGTGCTGAGCTTGCTCAGCCTTTTTGCTCTCAGCCCGATCATGACCGCAATTTTCTTCGGCAGTCTCTTTGGAAGCCTCGACGTCATGCCTGCTGATCCAACCCTGATTGCGCTTTCAATCTCCTGTGGCTGGGCGCTTTCGATGATCTTCTCGCCCTTTGCGACGGTCGTTCTTCTGATCGACAACGTGGCCGGAATTCGGCCCACAACGTCGACTTGGGGATGGAATCTTACCCACTTTTGTCTAAGTGCCTTGTTGTTGGTTCCGGTATTTGCACTGTTAACGCGATGCGTATGACGGGCGTGGTCGCCCCCGCATGGGCAGAATACTATGTATATGAAACACAACGATTGTTAGACGGGATCAGAGATTATGGAAAAGCAGATGCAAACCTGTCTGGACTGGGCCCGCGAGGCGCGGACCGGCATAGGTGAAGCCGTCTTTGCCGAATGCAAGACCGTCGAGCAGATCGTAGAAATAGTCAGTGCTACGCTTGATGCCGGAAAATGTCTGTTTGTGACGCGCCTTGCGCCGGAGATCGCCAGGGAGATCACGCGCCAGTACCCCGAAGGCTTCCACTATGATGCCACCTCCCATACTGCCATTATCGGCCAGAAACCCGCGCATCAAGAGAGCGATCAGAGCATTATTATCGTGGCGGCAGGCACTTCCGACATGCGGGTTGCGAAAGAGGCATCCGAAACCTTACGTTTCAACGGCTACCAGTCGAAGATCATCGCCGACGTAGGTGTGGCGGGTCTCTGGCGGCTTTTGGACCGGATTGATGACATCCGTGAGGCTTCTGTGGTCATTGCCGTTGCAGGAATGGAAGGCGCGCTATTCAGCGTATTAGGCGGGTTGATTTCCGCGCCTGTCATCGCGGTTCCGACCTCGGTCGGCTATGGTGTCAGCCGTGATGGCAAAGCTGCTCTATCGTCGGCGCTGGCAAGTTGCGCGCCTGGCATTGTCACCGTGAACATCGACAACGGTTTTGGTGCTGCTGCTGCGTGCATCAAGATGCTGCGCGCGGTTAACAGGCCAGCCGCGTGATATGAATTTACACATGCCACAGATTAATGAGATGGTCCCACCATGCACACCGTGATTGCGATGCATCTCGACACCGCCGGCGGGTGGATCGAACGTGACGATCTGGGCGATATCGCAACTTTGTCGGTGCAGCGCAATCGCGCCTTCTTGGAGGAAAATTCATGACCGCTGACCCCGCATTTGCGCACATAGAACGCCTGCAACAGACGTTGGCATCTTACGGTCAACTGGCGATTGCCGTCAGTGGCGGCGTGGACAGTATGACGCTCGCGTTCGTGGCCCATAGAACGATTGATATCGAGGTGATCCACTCGGTCTCACCCGCTGTCCCCAAAGATGCCACAGCATTGGTCGAGGCCTACGCCAAACGCGAAGGCTGGCGTCTGTCGCTGGTCAAATCCGGCGAGTTTCAGGACGATAACTACCTGTCAAATCCGGTAAACCGATGTTTCTTCTGCAAGGAAAACCTCTATGACCGGATCGACGGGATCACGACCCGCCGCATCGCATCCGGAGCAAACCTTGATGATCTCGGTGATTACCGCCCCGGGCTCTTGGCGGCTAAACGGATGCAGGTCGTCCATCCGCTGATCGAGGCGAATATAGATAAGGCCGCCGTACGCGCCATTGCGCGAGCGCATGATCTGCTGGATTTGGCGGTGCTGCCAAGTCAGCCCTGTTTGTCCAGCCGCATCGAGACCGGCATCGCGATTGACGCTGATGATCTCGCTTTCGTGCACAAGCTAGAGACCGACACCCGCGACCTTGTGGGCGCGGCTGCATCGGTGCGTTGCCGGATCACGCATCGGGGTGTGATCTTGGAACTTGGTCCGCTGGATACCGCAGAGTTGGCAGAAGCCGCCACCGCGCAGGCACAAGAGCTCACCTTAGCCAGCGGCCGCCTTTGGGCGGGATCGCGCGACTATCGGCGCGGCTCCGCTTTTCTGCACAAACCTCCCCAAATCTAACGCAATCCGAAGGCGCGCGAGCGCGCGTTCTAGCCTTCGGTTTCAGCACGCATGGCCCGCTTGCGCCGGGCATCAAGCGTTTCAGCGTCTGAAAGATCATCGCTTTCGACCTTGATCGTGTGGTACCCGCCGGGCCGCGTGGTGCGTTTGCGCCGCACGCCGTCTCCGGTTTCACTTTCGCGGGGCAGGATCAGCCGGTCCACAACCGTGCGCCGCACGCCGAGTGTGGATGTCAGCGCGAAGAGACGCGCGGCGATTGCGTCGGCACTGTCACTCTGCGTGAGCAGTTCCAGCCGCACCACGGGGCGGGATTTTTTGCCCTGAGCGGTCAAGACCATCAGGTCGATCACGCCGCGCTCTTTGCGCAGAGCGTCCACCGCCGCACCAAGCTCTTCGCCGGTCATATCGTCGATGTCGCAAGCCAGCTGGATCAGGCTTTCGCGCTGCATCTCATCACTGGCGGTTTCAAATACGCTGACGCGCAGAATGTTGGGGAGCCCTTT
>JBARUV010000201.1:0-14406 GCA_049645905.1 Sulfitobacter sp. | reverse complement strand
GCATACCGGATGTTGTTCGGACACGAACCACATGATCTGAAGCCGGGCCAGAACGTCCTGGTCTGGGGGGCTTCGGGTGGTCTTGGGTCCTACGCGATCCAGTTGATCAATACAGCTGGCGCAAATGCAATTGGCGTCATCTCAGACGAAAGCAAGCGTCAGTTTGTGATGGATCTGGGTGCCAAAGGTGTTCTGAACCGCAAGGACTTCAAGTGCTGGGGGCAATTGCCCACCGTGAACACTCCGGAATATGCGACATGGTTTAAGGAAGCCCGCAAATTTGGCGCAGCGATTTGGGAAATTACGGGCAAGGGTAACAACGTCGACATGGTGTTTGAACACCCCGGCGAGGCGACATTCCCCGTTTCGACGCTGGTGTGCAAAAAGGGCGGCATGGTTGTTATCTGTGCAGGCACAACAGGGTTCAACCTGACGTTTGACGTGCGCTACATGTGGATGCATCAGAAGCGCCTTCAGGGCAGCCACTTCGCCCACTTGCAGCAAGCTTCTTCTGCCAACAAGCTGATGCTCGAGCGGCGGCTGGACCCTTGCATGTCCGAGGTATTCACCTGGGCGGATCTGCCACTGGCGCATATGAAAATGATGCGCAACGAACACAAGCCCGGCAACATGTCGGTGCTGGTGCAGGCCCCGACGACTGGTTTGCGCACGCTTGAAGACGCGTTGGACGCGCGGAGTTAACCCGCGCTTCCACTGTGATTGTTTCCATTGTCGAAACATTGGTCCGCGAATCATGCATGTGATTCGCGGGCTTTTTACTGCCGACACCTACTACCTTTTGAAACAAACACTTAGAATTGCGCCCCTCGCTATTTTAGGGGAGTGGAAATGTGCGAATTTAATGAAGGCCTTAACACATGCTATGGTTGTGTTAATCAATTGTTAACCATTTCAAGGCGACTCTACCCATGCAAAGTGACTGGATTTTGGACGTTCTCGCAGACCTGAAGACTTTTGCATCGGCCAACCAGATGCCCCAGCTCGCGGAGCAGTTGGACGATGCTGCGTTGATTGCTCTTGCCGAGATCGCTTCGCTTCAACAAGGGACGGCTGTCCAAACGCATGGGAACAAGAGAGCAATTGGAAACCATTCTGGAGGGATTGGAACGAGCGAAATCGCTTGAAGGCCTGCAACTGACCAGCGAAGCGCTGCGGGATCATCTGGAAATTGACCATATTGCCTATCACTGGGTGGATTCGGCCGGTGACCAATACGGCTGCGGCACCTATTCGCTGGATTGGCAACAACGCTATATCGATCAGAACTATCAGCGCATTGATCCTGTCGTTATCGGCTGTTTCCAGCGCTTTCATCCGGTTGACTGGAAGCGGCTGGACTGGTCCTCTAAGGCTGCCCGCGCGTTTCAGGTTGAGGCGATGGAATACGGCATTGGCAATCAGGGGTTTTCGGTACCGGTACGTGGCCCTAACGGGCAATTTGCCTTGTTTACTGTCAACCATAGTTGCACGGATGATCACTGGGCCGGGTTCACCGAAACGCACCGGCGTGCCCTGATCCTGATTGCCCATTACCTGAACGAAAAGGCGCTGGAATTCGAACCGAGCCGCGCACCCGAAACAGCCCAGTCGCTTAGCCCGAGAGAGGTGGATGCGATGACGCTGATCGCTATCGGGTATTCCCGTGCTCAGGTCGCCAATACGCTGTCAATTTCGGAACATACCCTGCGCGTCTATATCGAAAGCGCGCGGTTTAAACTGGGTGCGTTGAATACCACCCATGCCGTTGCCCGTGCATTGACCCGTGGATTGATTGTTGTTTGATCCCTTGTGCTGGCCTGTTGCGGCCCTTTGGATGCCATCGTGCGGTGGGCTAAATCCCTTTTAAACTTCGACGCAGTATCTCTGGTCAACGATTAGGTCAGGAGGACACAAATGCTGCGTTATCTTTATGGATCAGATCTGCATAAACATCGCAGGCTTGCGACGGCGATGTTCGCTGATCGCGCGGACCAGTTTCGCACCCGACTTGGATGGGACGTGAGCGTCGATGACACCGGTGCCGAGCGGGACGAGTATGACGCGATGAACCCGCTTTATGTGATTTGGGAGACACCGGAGGGCGGGCACGGTGGCTCCATGCGGTTCTTGCCGACCACCGGCCCGGCGATGGTGAACGACCATTTCGGACATCTCATCGAAGGGCCGATAAAAAGTCCGCTGATCTGGGAATGTACCCGCTTTTGCCTGTCGCGCGGTGCGCCTCCCCATGTTGCGGCGGCCCTCATGCTGGGGGGCGGCGAAATCATGCGTGGCTTTGGCATCCGGCATTTTGTGGGGGTGTTTGACGCGCGTATGGTCCGCATCTACCGCATGATCGGGGCCTCGCCTGAGGTGTTGGGAAGTGAAGGCGAGGGTCGTGAGCGGATAGCCGTCGGTCTCTGGGCCTTTGAGGATCAGGCTCAGGCGCGGGTGGCACGGCGTGCCGGCATCACGCCCCAACAATCGCGTATGTGGTTCGAAACGTCTTTTGGCAAAAACAGGCAGGAGGAATGGGCGCAAACGGGCTAAACCCCGCTGGTCCCCGGCGCGGCCCTCACGTAGTGTCGCGCCATGAATACTCCTGCCTTCACCTATTCTGATGATCAGGCTGCCGCGTTCGATAGCGTGACAGAAATGCTGCGTTCGTCGGGCATTGATCTAGAAGACAATCTGTTGATGCCCCCCCCCGGTGGAGCTGATCAGGTGATGGCCGTCACCGGCAAGGCGGGATCAGGCAAGACACTGCTGCTCGCCCAGTTGTACAAGGCGTTAGAGGCTGCGGGCGTCTCAATCGTTTCCGGCGATTACGAGAGCCGCAAGAAGGGTGACAAGCGCACGCTGGCAATCCTTGCACCCACCAACAAAGCTGCATCGGTACTGCGTCTACAAGGCGTCCCCGCAACCACAATCCACCGGATATTGTACACGCCGGTGTATGACCCCGAATATGAACGGATCGCCGAATGGCTCGCTGGCAATGGCGAGCGACCCCAGGTTGAGGGCCTGACCGAACTGGCACTGGACCGTGCCGCCGCATTTTATGCAGGCAACAAATCTATCCCTGGCGCACTGGCTGCGGCTGGCTTGCGCGGGTCGGATTTCATCACCGGTTGGAAGCGGCGGGAAGAGCCGCTGGACATCGGATTTGTCGATGAAAGCTCCATGCTGGATGACAAACAATACGAGGATCTGCGCGAAATTTTTCCGACGTTGCTCCTGTTTGGTGATCCTGCGCAGCTTGCGCCGGTCAACCAGTCGGGCACGATGGTTTTTGACAAACTGCCCGCCAAACGCGTGCTCAACCTGAGCCGTGTGCACCGTCAGGAGGCGGACAGCCCCATCCTTGACCTCGCGCATGCATTGGCGGATCCCGACCTGAGCTTTGAACAATTCGAGCGCATGATTGAAGCTGCTGCGGCCAGAGATGATCGTGTTGTCTGGGGCCAGCGGGTGGAAGTCGACCTGATGGCCCGCAGCCCTGTGCTGGTTTGGCGCAATGCCACACGCATACGGCTGATCAATGCGTTTCGCGCCGTACATGGCGCACCGGACGATGCCCTGCTGGCGGGGGAGCCGTTGATTTGCGACGGGCTGGAATTGCCTCTTAAGCACCGCAAGAAGCGGCTCGACCTTGAGGCGCGCGGATTGATCAAGGGCGCGCAGGTGATCTTTTTGGGCGAAGGGCGCAAGCCCGGATTCAGCCGTCTGCATGTGATGGGCGCTGAAGATCCGCAAGTCTCTGCCGCGTCAATTGTGAAGATTGAAAAGCCGGATGAAGAGGAGCCGTTCATCCCCTTTGCCGCGCGCATGGGGGCGACGTTCCTGCACGGATCGGCGGTGACCATTCACAAGGCCCAAGGCTCCCAGTGGGAGACGGTTCAGGTCTTTGCGCCCGATCTCTATGCCGCCGCACGTATGGGCCGGATGGAGGCGGGCCAACCCCTGTGGAAGCGCCTTGCCTACGTCGCCATCACCCGCGCGCAGGAGCGGCTGATCTGGGTGGTGCGCAACAGGTTGTCAAAACCCAGCGGCCCCCTTGTTGTGGACGATCTACGTGCAACTCCTGCGGCACCTTTGTCGCTGGAACCGACGCCCGAAGATTTTGTCTAGCGCCTGAAGGCCGTAAAGATCGCCGATGCGCCCCAGCCGGCAATAATCGCAATAGCCAGTGACATCAGGCCATAGATCATCGCGTTGTCGCGGCTCATGCGAAACAGCCAGCGTTCCATACCCACTTTGCGCACATAGATGCTGGTGTCGTATTCCGAGATCACCTTACCATCGCGGGTCAGAAAAATCCGGGCCTGATAATCCCCTTCCGTCAGGGCGGCAGGCAGTTTGATCGCGGTACGGAACAGGGTTTGTTCATCCACGCTTACCTCACCTTCGACCAGTTGATACTGGTTCGAACGTTTTTTGATGCGGATCAAGGCATCGGTGAAAGCGCGCGGGTTCTTGATGTTCATCGGCGCGCCGACGGAGCGGATCGCCCGGGGGATCGAGATTTTGTAACGCAGGTCTTCGGTATCACTCAGGGAGAGGCCAAGCAGGGTGCTGGTGGAAATGGCGTAAAAGCTCGGGGCCGAGTCGACCTCAACGGCGTCAGTGTTGACCCAGATGCCCAGCTTCTTTTCCTTGCGCCGGACCGTGATCGGCAGGGACGGGCCCGCGACGGTGACAATGACCTGAACCGGTTTGCCGTCCGGAATGGGTACTTCGCGTTTGATCGCGCCAAAGATCAGGATTTCGGAGCCGTCAAAGTTGGTATTGATGGATACCTGATCACTGCTCAGCCCCAGCACAACCTCTTCGGCATAGGCCGCAGCAGAGGTTACCAGAAACGCGAGGAGAAGGAGCGCCGTGCGCATCAGTGACCCGCCGCGCCAAGAGAGTACAATTCAGACGGTTCCAGCAGCAGATCGAGCGCGAGCTTGCCACAGACCACCAGCACCATGATGGCCAACAGGATGCGCAGTTGCTCCGCCTTCATCTTGACGCCGATACGGGTGCCGATCTGCGCGCCGATCACCCCACCCACCAGCAACAGCACCGCCAGCATCACGTCAACGGTATAGTTCGTCGTTGCATGCAGCATGGTGGTAAACGCGGTCACAAAAATAATCTGGAACAGCGAGGTGCCCACCACAACCTTGGTTGGCATGCCCAGCAGATAAATCATTGCAGGCACCATGATAAACCCGCCCCCAACGCCCATGATGGCCGCCAGAATACCCACCAGAACGCCAACGATCAGCGGCGGGATCACAGAGATATACAGGCCCGACACACGGAAGCGCATCTTGAGCGGTAAACCGTGAATCCAGTTGTGTTTCTTGCGTTTGGTCTTCTTGCCCTTTTTGGTATTTCTGATCGCATTCAGGCTCTCGATGAACATCAGGCCACCGATTACGCCCAGAAAGATCACATAGCAAAGCTTGACCAGCAGATCGACCTGACCCGCCGCCTTGAGCAGGTTAAAGATATAGACACCCAAACCCGCGCCGAACAGGCCGCCGATCAGCAGGACAGTGCCCATCCTGAGATCCACCGTCTTTCGTTTGAAATGCGCCAATACCCCGGAGAAAGACGAGGCCACAATCTGGTTCGCTTCGGTTGCCACGGCCACGGCGGGCGGGATGCCGATAAAGAACAGAAGTGGCGTCATCAGGAAGCCGCCACCAACGCCGAACATCCCCGAAAGGACACCCACAAGCCCGCCCAACCCTAAAAGGACGAAGGCGTTTACCGAAACTTCGGCAATGGGAAGGTAGATTTGCATATACTCCTTTATGGCACCTAACTTGGCGAAATCAACTGTCTTGCTGCTGCGCAGCAAGGAGGACTGATCGCAAAGTTGAAACTGGACTTATCCGTATTGCCTTGTGGCGCCCGGCAGAAATTCAACCTGTGGGTTCGGGCCGTTTTCTGCTAGGATATACCCCATTCAAAACCAAAGGAATTTTCAGATGCGTATTGCTGCATTCAACGTTGAAAACCTGTTCGACCGGGCCAAGGTGTTCAACGATGACAGTAACATCCACGAGGCTGTTCTTGATGCCCACGCCGAGATCAACAAGCTTTTTGAAAAGGCTGTGTATTCAGACGCTGACAAGGCGCGGATGCTGGTGCTGCTGGAAAGCCTAGGCATGCTCAATGACAACGAGGGGCCGTTTGTCCGCCTGCGCAAGATACGCGGCCAGTTGATCACCAGGCCGCGCGATTCCAGCAAGCCGCGCAGGATCATTGCGGAGGGGCGCGAGCATTGGATCGGCTGGGTTGAACTCAAGACCGAAACCGTTGATGCCACCGCTATGCTATTGACAGCGAGGGTGATTTTCGAGGTTGGCGCGGACATACTCGCCATGGTGGAGGCAGAAAGTCGCCCCGTGCTGAAGACATTTCAGGAGATCATGGCCAAGAAACTGGCCCTGCCAGAGACCTACGCCCATGTGATGCTGATAGATGGCAACGATACCCGCGGGATCGACGTTGGATTGGCAACGCGCGCGGGCTTTCCGATCGGGCGGGTGCGCAGCCACTCGGACGATCTGAAGCCGGATGGCAATCCGATTTTCAGCCGGGATTGTCCCGAATACGAGGTCACTACGCCCAGCGGTCAGAGTATCATGGTGCTGGCCAATCACTTCAAAAGCAAATTTGGCGGCAATGATCCGTCGTCACGCGCCAAACGGCTGGCGCAGGCCAAGGCGGTCAAAGAATATTACGAGCGCCTTACGTCCGAAGGCGTCGAGAATATTGTTGTGCTGGGCGACCTCAATGATACGCCGGACAGCGAGGAACTTCAGCCGCTGATCAGGGATACCGATCTGCGCGATGTTTCCGATCACCCGGCGTTTTCAGATTTTGAATACAACGTTAATAATGGCAATCGGGGCATCGGCACCTACGGGTTGGGCAATGACGATGACAAGATCGACTTTTTGATGGTCTCGCCTGCGTTGTGGGGCAAGATCACGGGCGGCGGCATCTTTCGTAAAGGGGCCTGGCCCGGGTCGCGGCCGCCCCGCTGGGAGGTGTACAGCGACTTAACCGCCAAACATCATGCAGCTTCGGATCATCATCTGATCTGGGTGGATATTGATCTTTGACGCAGAAGGCATTCTGCTGGCCCCGCAGTTCTAACGCTCTTTCACGTAAGGCTCGCCACCTGCGCGTGGGGGGATCGCCTTGCCGATGAAACCGGCCAGAATGATCACGGTCATCACATAGGGCAGCGCGCCAAGCAGGGCGCTGTGAACCTTGAGGCCTGTAACCGCTTCAATCACATCGGGGCGGGTTTCCAGCGCGCCGAACAGACCAAAGAGCAGCGTCGCATAAAGCGCATGCCAAGGCCGCCATTTGGCAAAAATCAAGGCGGCAAGTGCGATAAACCCGCGCCCCGCAGACATGTCTTTGACAAAGCCAGCTTGCAGCGCGGTGCTGAGGTAGGCACCCGCAATCCCGCACAGGATACCGCAGATGGCCACGGCGGCATAGCGCAGACCAACCACCGACACTCCCGCCGTGTCTACCGCAGCGGGGTTTTCGCCCACAGCGCGCAGGCGCAACCCAAAGCGTGTGCGAAACAGCAGCCACCATGACAGGGGCACTGCGGCAAAGGCCATGTAGACCAGAACCGAATGGCCCGAGATCAGCTCGTAATAGAGCGGCCCGATCACCGGTACGTCTTGCAATGCTTCAGCGAAGGGCAGAGTGACGGGTTCAAACCGCGCGTTTCCGGTCAGCGAGGGCGTACGCCCGCCTTGCCGGAACCATGCTTGCGCAATGAGGACCGTCAATCCAGCCGCCAGAAAGTTGATCGCGACACCGGAAATCAATTGATTGCCACGAAAGGTGATGGACGCAATTCCGTGAATGGCACTGAGTACGAGCGAGGCGGCGATCCCGGCCAACAGCCCGATCCAGACAGAGCCTGTGATCGCCGCAATGGCGGCGGAAAAGAACGCGGCAGCCAGCATCTTGCCCTCAAGGCCAATGTCGAAAATGCCCGCGCGTTCGCTGAACAGGCCCGCAAGGCAGGCCAGCAGCAAAGGGGTTGCGAGGCGTACCGTGCTGTCAAGAAGTTGGATGAGCGTCAGATAGTCCATTACTCTGCCGCCTCCGCCGGTTTTGTCCGGCCGCGGCGCGCAGCGAGGAACAGCTTTTCAAGCGGCATGCGCACCATGTTGTCCAACGCCCCTGTGAACAGGATCACCAGCGCCTGAATGACCACGATCAATTCGCGCGGGATCGACGTCCAAAGCGCCAGTTCGGCGCCACCCTGATAAAGGAACCCGAACAGGATTGCGGCAATCACCACGCCAACGGGATGGCTGCGGCCCATCAATGCAACCGCAATACCGATGAATCCCGCCCCTTCGGTCGAGTTCAGGATCAGTTTCTCGCTTTCGCCCATCACCGTATTGATCGCCATCAGACCCGCCAGCCCGCCGGAGATCAGCATGGTGATGACAGTTATTTTTACAGGGTTGATGCCCGCATATCTGGCCGCCGATTCCGAATGACCAAAGGCGCGGATTTCATAGCCCAGACGGGTCTTCCACATCAGCACCCAAACCCCGACTGCACAAGCAAGTGCGATCAGGAAAGTCACGTTCACGCTGTCGTCCTTGGACGCCTTGATGCCCCAGCCGTTCAGCAGCGAATTCAGTGTCGGCAGGTCAAGATGTTGCGCGAAACGTGCGCTGGCCGGGTCTGCCTGGCCCACGGGTTTGAGGAATTCGTTGATCACATAGATCAGCAATGCCGAGGCAATGAAGTTGAACATGATCGTGGTGATCACGATATGACTGCCGCGTTTGGCTTGCAGATAGGCCGGGATCAACGCCCAAAGCGCACCAAAGGCGGCAGCCATAAACGTCGCCACGATCAGGCCGATCGACCAGTGCGGCCACGGGACAAACAACAGCGCCATCGCCACGCCAAGGCCGCCCAGCATCGCTTGCCCCTCACCCCCGATGTTGAACAGACGCGCATGGAATGCGACAGCCACGGCCAGCCCCGTAAAGATGAAATTGGTCGCGTAATACAGCGTATAGCCCCAGCCCCGCACAGAGCCGACGGCCCCTTCGATCATCAGGGATGCGGCGGCAACCGGGTCTTCTCCAATCGCCAGAATGACCAGCGCCGAGATGATCGCGGCCAACAGAAGGGAGATCAGCGGGACAAGGACCACTTCGGCCCATTTTGGCATCACGTCCATATCAAACGCCCTTCTCTGCGGCTGCCACATGGGCGAGGTTCTGTTCGATTTCTTCTAGCGAATGCTCGTGTTCGGTATCGGTGATCCCCGCCATCAGCAGGCCCAGTTCTTTTTCATTGGTTTCCGCAGGCAGGCGCTCGCCCATGATCCGCCCGTCAAACATCACCGCGATGCGGTCCGAAAGGGCAAGGATTTCCTCAAGCTCGACCGAGACCAACAAGATTGCCTTGCCCTGATCGCGCAGGGCGACGATCTGCTGGTGGATGAATTCAATGGCGCCAATGTCGACGCCACGGGTCGGCTGGCCGACCAGCAACAGGTCCGGATTGCGTTCAATTTCGCGGGCCAGAACGATTTTTTGCTGGTTGCCACCCGAGAAATTCTTGGCCGCGAGGGCCGGAATCGGCGGGCGCACGTCGAAACGCTCCATCTTTTCGGCTGTATCGGCCCGGACAGCCGCGTTGTTCATCAGGATGCCGTTGCGGTATTTTGGTTCGTGATGATAGCCGAATGCGGTGTTTTCCCACGCCTGAAAATCCATGATAAGACCTTCGCGCTGGCGGTCCTCTGGTACATGGGCCACACCCCGCGCACGGCGAGAGCGCCCGTCAGAATACTTCCCCGTGAGGTCAAGCGGCTGACCCTTCAGCGTGACCTTGCCGGTGCCGTCCTCGTAACCGCCGAGCACCTCGAGCAGTTCGGATTGACCGTTGCCCGCGACCCCCGCAATACCGACGATTTCACCAGCCCGCACATGAAGGTCAATGCCGCGTAGGCGTTCAACACCCTGATCATCGACAACTTTCAGGTTTTTGACGTCCAATACCACGTCACCCGGATTTGCGGGGGCCTTGTCCACACGCAAGAGAACTTTGCGACCGACCATCATCTCCGCCAGTTCGGCGGGGGAGGTGTCGGAAGTCTTGACCGTCTCCAGCATTTCACCGCGTCGCATCACCGAAACGGTATCGGTAATCTCCATGATCTCGCGCAGCTTGTGCGTGATCAGAATGATGGTTTTCCCTTCGGAGCGCAGCCGCCCCAGAATGCGAAAAAGCTGGTCCGCTTCGGCGGGGGTTAGTACCCCGGTCGGTTCGTCCAGAATGAGAATATCGGCTTGCCGGTAGAGAGCTTTGAGGATTTCGACACGCTGCTGCATGCCTACGCCGATGTCCTCGATCAACGCATCGGGTTCGACATGCAGGCCATAGTCTTCGGCCAGTTCGACACGCGAACGGCGCGCCTTGGCCAGTGATGGCTTCAACATCCGCCCGTCTTCCGCGCCCAGAATGATGTTTTCCAGAACAGTGAAATTTTCAACCAGTTTGAAATGCTGGAACACCATGCCGATGCCAGCCGCGATGGCGGCCTGACTGTCGGGGATTTCGGTCTTTTTGCCAGCGATGAAAATCTCGCCTTTGTCGGCTTTGTAAAACCCGTAGAGAATGGACATCAGCGTGGATTTGCCCGCACCGTTCTCACCGATGATCCCGTGTATCGTGCCGGGCATTACCGCAATCGAGATATCCTTGTTGGCCTGAACCGGCCCGAATGCCTTTGAAATGCCTTTGAGCTGAATTGCGGGAGCGGTCATTGAGGCGCGCCCGTGCCGACAAATCCGGCCATGCGGGCGATTTTGTCGTCTGCGTATTCTATGAAATACTGGCCATGTTGGGTCTTTCCGTCGGCCATTCTGAATTCCACAGTTGCGCGCGTCATCCCGTGCAATGTGTCGGTCTTGGCGACACGTGCCACCGCACCGGGGGCGGCTGCGATGAACATGCCGACGTAATCCGCGACTTCTTTTGCTGAGGTCAGGGGGTCAGGGGTGCGCGGGTCTGTGTAGGTCGGTGCGTCAGCCAGTGTCGCGGCAATCATCGCCAGTCGGTCAGGCGCGTCCGTAACGCTCCACGCGGCAAAGAAGGTTTCAACCGGATCTTTCATGGCGGGTTCCCTTCCTACAGGTTGGACCGCACCCGGTCGGGGCACGGTCCTTTGGCATGAATGTCAGATCAGAAGTCCAGCGCCGGGCAGCTGTCGTCAGACATATAGTCGTGTACCGTCAGCGAACCGTCAGCAATCTTGGCAGAGGCTTCATCAACAGTTGCCTGCATTTCGGCGCTGACGAGGGACGCGTTGTTTTCATCCATCGCATAGCCCACGCCGCCATTGGCGATGCCCATGACGTTGAAACCTTTTTCCATGCCGGGGCCATCGGTGAATGCCTGATAGACCGCGTTATCAACGCGCTTCATCATGGAGGTCAGGACTTTGCCCGGGTGCAGGTGGTTCTGGTTGCTGTCTACGCCGATGGACAGGATCCCTTCATCTGCTGCGGTTTGCAGAACGCCCACGCCTGTGCCGCCGGCAGCCGCATAGACAATGTCAGCACCCTGGCTGATCTGCGCCTTGGTCAGTTCGGACCCTTTTACCGGGTCATTCCATGCAGAGGGTGTTGTGCCCGTCATGTTTGCGATCACCGTCGCATCGGGGTTCACAGCCTTGACGCCCTGGGCATAGCCGCAGGCAAATTTGCGGATCAGCGGGATATCCATGCCGCCGATGAAACCGACTGTGCCGGATTTGGAGGCTTCTGCAGCCAGCATACCGACCAGATATGACCCTTCGTGCTCGTTGAAGACAACGGAACGGACGTTAGGCTGATCGACAACCATGTCGATGATCGCAAAATCGGTGTCGGGATAATCTGCCGCGACCTGACCCAGAGCATCACCAAACGCAAATCCGGTCATGACGATCGGGTTGGCACCGGATTCGGCGAAACGGCGCAGCGCCTGCTCGCGCTGGGCTTCGGACTGCAGTTCGATCTCGCGGAATTCGCCGCCGGTTTCTTCGGCCCAACGCTGCGCACCGGCAAAGGCGGCTTCGTTAAAGGATTTGTCAAATTTGCCACCAAGGTCAAAGATGATGGCGGGTTCTGCCAGCGCGGCGCCTGCGCCCAGCGCGACTGCAGCGGCGGCGCCCATGAATTTGGTTATTAGGGTCATTTGGATGTCTCCCAGGTTTTTGTGTTGGGGCGGGGCCGGCAGTGGCCCCCTTGCCCGGATCAGATGATCAGGACCAATTTAGGGCTTAGGCAGGGGGGAGGGTCAACCGATTTCTGGCAGAATCGGCGTGGAATCGGGTGTTTGACCAAGGGTCAGGTCACGTCTCAGGATCAACGCATCCACTGCGGGCGCGGCTTTGCGCAGATAATAGGCGCGCCGTTGTGCGATCTGTTCAAAGCCCACCTGCGCATAAAGGGCGCGGGCTGCGTGATTGTCAGCCGCGACCTCAAGGAAGGCGGTATCGGCCATCTGCGAAATAGCGGAGAGCCATTGCATAAGCAGTGCTTTCGCGATGCCTTGACGCTGGTGGGCAGGGTCTACCGCAAGAGTAAGGAGTTCGCTCTCCTGTGCAATCGTCCGGGTCAGGGCAAATCCGTGCGGATAGGTAAAGCTCTGGACATGAGGGCTGTCCAGCAGATCGCCAAATTCCTGCGACGACCACCCGCGATCGACGATGAACGCCGCATTGTGCAGTGCGGACATGGCCTGTGGTGTCAAGGCAGGATCGCTGGCGCCGCGTCACGCGCAGGGGCGGCGTCAGGCGCGCGGACATAAAGCGGGGCAGGGCGTTCTGACATGTCGTATCTGTTGGCCAGCTTCCACGCCGTTATACGGGCGATGCGGCCGGCGGGTTCTTCGGTCACGCCGGAAGCGGCATTTGCACCCAGATGCCGTGCCACTTCCTCTGCCATATGACCTGTTACGCGCAGATTGGCGCAGCGGTAGTGGTTGGGCGGTGCAGCGGGGTCGATCATCTCTGGCTTGGCAGTTGGCCTGCCATAGCTGAAGGGTTGCGCATATGCGGCACCACGCGGTGCTTGGACGATCACCAGTTCGGCAGCCTCTGTTTTCACGTCAAAGGGCGCGCGCAGCATTTCAAAGGTCGAGACGGGAATCGCTGGTATGCCAAGGCCCAAGGCCAGGCCGCGTGCAGCGGATACAGAAATCCGGATACCGGTGAAATTGCCGGGGCCGACGCCGACGCCGATTGCTGTGAGATCCTTATAGGTCAGGCCGCACTCTGCCATCACTTCTGCGCAAAGCCCAAGAATACGCTCCGCCTGACCTTTTGCCATCAGTTCGGTTATGGATTTCTGCAAGGCATCCCGCGCAAATACAGCAGCCGAACAATGTGCGGCTGCTGTATCAAAGGCCAGAACTGCAGGAAAAGAACCCATGACCGCTTCAGGCGACAGGGCGGACCTCGGTCACTTCGGGGATGTAGTGGCGCAGCAAATTTTCGATGCCCATTTTCAGGGTCAGCGTCGAGGACGGGCAGCCCGCACAGGCGCCCTGCATGTGCAGATAAACAACACCGCGGTCAAAGCCGTGGAACGTGATGTCACCACCGTCCTGCGCTACTGCCGGACGAACCCGGCTGTCGAGCAGTTCTTTGATCTGGCCGACAATCTCGCCGTCCTCGCCGGTGTGTTCGGCATGGCCCGACACCGCTTCATGGCCGGAAGCCATGACGCTGTCACCGGACTGGTAATGCTCCATTATTGCGCCCAGAAGTGCCGGTTTGATGTGGTCCCACTCGATTCCGTCCACCTTTGTTATGGTGACAAAATCTGTACCGAAAAACACGCCGGCGACGCCATTCACCGCAAACAGCCGTTGGGCAAGCGGGGAATCACCGGCAGTATCCGCTGTCGGGAAATCGGCAGTGCCCATCTCAAGGACGGACTGTCCCGGCAGAAATTTCAGCGTCGCGGGGTTGGGTGTGGATTCGGTCTGGATAAACATCTCGGGGATCCTTTGAAGAGCGCCTGACAGATATGCGGATTCTGCCGGACGAAGTCAAGGTTTGGAACGATTCTAAAAGGCTGTTGCGGCGGATCAGGTGATTGCCTCAAGCCGCTCCTTGCTCAGGTCGCCGGGCACGATTGTGATGGGCACCGGCAACGTACCTGCGCTGCGCGACATTGCTGTCACAAGCGGACCGGGGCCTTTTTTGCGATCTGCGCTTGCGCCAAGAACCAGTACACCGATGTTGGTGTCTTCGGCGATCTGCGCGATGATTTCATCTACCGCGTCGCCTTCGCGGATGATCAGTTCAGGGTCAACGCCCTGCTTGTCGCGCATCCACTTTGC